>JANYLE010000179.1 GCA_025363795.1 Mariniphaga sp.
TATTTGATTCATTATAAGGGCAAATGTGATGTGAAAAGGGGGTCTAAATCTTATTTGTTGCCAATGCGCAGGGCACTTGCCAATCGCGACCTTAAGGCAGTCATCAGAGGATAAAGGCAATCAAATCAGGTAACCCTGGAATCCGGATTAAATCAAATGCAAAAATATCAGGGCTGTTATCGCAATGCGTGATTCTATTTCGAAGGCTGGTCTGCTAAATACTGAATTCAAATCAGTATAACTATCAGTTTTTCCCCTCTTTATTTTTGGGATAAAAAAATTCAATGCAAAAAAGAATTAACATTCGCTTAATATATTTTAATGTTCTACAGCATATTTTTGCATTGTGTTTAATTTTAAGGTTTGGATTTTTAGTTAGTCTTATTGGTTTAGTTAGAACATTTAAAGGATGGACGAAAGTCTATCCTTTATTTTTTTTAAGTCGAAACTTCAACTTGCTCAAAATCAACTTAAAGTCTATTTGCTCCTTTTTAGGAAACAATGCGTTTGTCTGATCCATATAACTACGGTAGTCGTCTCCAAAATGCCGGATCAGTTGCCGTTCCTCGCGTTTCACCCGTTGCAGGTAGAAGGGAATCGCCAAAAGCAGAAATGCAGGACCAACAATCCAATTTTGCAGCATGAATATTTGCGCTACAGCAATGGCCACAAATGCTGCATACATAGGATGTCGTACCCATTTAAATACACCTGTAGTAATCAACTGATGATTCTCCTTGATCTCAAGGCCAGGCGACCAATATTGACCCAAATCAGCATGAGCACGGAAAAATAGCCATACCCCAAATCCGTAAAGCATGGTAGAAGGAAAACCTAACCATTTTGGAAGGTTGTAATCGAAGAAGGAGAACCATGTTGTAAAAACATACATGATCGGCAGTAATTGAAAACCAACGAATATAAACAACAGAAACAGCCGTTCTTTTTTATTGAAGTATCGCTGATGTTTCCCCTCGACATAATACTGAATGTAATATGAGCGAAGTATAATCTGCAAAACAAAACCACACAAAAAAATTATCTCCAAATAAGCACGATCCATTACGCCAATTTTTTATGCAAAATAAGTGCTTTTCGGGGTAGGATCAAGTAAATTAAATATGAAAGGATGAAAAAATGAAGAATTAAAAATATTAACGCTCATTTTCTCATCCTTTCACCCTCACTATTTGAGTTGTATTAATACCACCGATTTTGCCGGAATAGTAGCGTCAACCATTCCTTTGTTCAGCTTTGCATTATTAAAATCGGTCATCGTGACCTCCTCTTTCTTGCCGAAATCATTGAAGGCATTGATCTTATTTGCTGTAACAATTTTACCGGTTACGGTCGCCGTTTTCAATCCCTGAACATCAAAACTAATTGCCTGTGAATTTACGGGATTAAGGTTGCAAATTGTAACACTTACAATGCCGTCTTTTACCGAAGCCGAAGCGCTGATCGCATCAATTGAATTGGCCCCTGAAGTATATTTGCCGCATTTGATCTCAATCGGAAGCATCTTTGCATCCTGATGAACATTGTACATTTTGAAGACATAATAGGTCGGTGTCAATACCATTTCCTTGTCTTTGGTTAAGATCATGGATTGTAGTACATTGATCATCTGTGCAATATTGCTCATCCGAACGCGGTCAGCATGGTTGTTAAAGATATTCAGATTGATACCTGCAACCATCGCATCACGTAAGGAATTCTGCTGGAAAAGGAATCCCGGATTGGTTCCAGGCTCAACATCAAACCAGTTGCCCCATTCGTCAACAAGAAGACCTACATTTTTGGACGGATCGTATTTATCCATGATAGCAGAGTGCTTCGTTACCAGTTCCTCCATCTTTAAAGTCTTCTGCATGGTAGTAAACCACACATTTTCATCAAACTGAGTAGCGGAACCTTTTTTATTCCAGTCGCCTGCAACGGTATAGTAGTGGAGCGAGATCCCGTTCATCATACCTCTGGCATCGCGCATTAATACCTCCATCCAATTATAATCATCCGCATTGGCACCGCTTGCAATTTTATAGATTCCCGGAGCGCGCATATAAGAGGCATACTGACGATAAAGGTCCGCGTAATATTCAGGACGCATGTTTCCACCACATCCCCAGGTTTCATTTCCCGCCGACCAGTATTTTACATTCCATGGTTTTTCGCGTCCGTTTTTCTTACGCAATTTAGTCATCGGACTTTCATTCGAAGAAGTCACATATTCTATCCAATCAGCTGCTTCCTGAACCGTTCCACTGCCAACATTCAAACAGATATAGGGATCAGCGCCTATTAATTCGCAGAAATTCAGGAATTCGTGCGTTCCAAAACTGTTATCTTCCGTAACACCGCCCCAATGTACATTGATGATCGAAGATCGGTCTGCTTTAGGACCGATTCCATCTTTCCAATGGTAGGTATCGGCAAAACAGCCACCAGGCCAACGAACAAGCGGAACTTTTAACTCCTTTAAAGCGCCGACAACATCCAGTCGGAATCCATAGGTATTTGGGATATCCGATTTTTCGCCAACATAGATTCCACCGTAAATGCAATGCCCAAGGTGTTCGGCGAACTGACCATAAATAGCTTTATCAATTTTCGAACCAGGCTGATCGGCATGAATAATGATCTTGTTCTGGGCTATTCCCAATAACGAGATGTTCATTAGCAGAACAATCATTGGTAACCATAAGCGACTTGTTTTCTTCATATTTGTTTGTTTTAAAAGTAATTCGTACTAAGGTTAAAATCTATTCAAACATGAACATGTCCAATAAGATGATTTAATTGAGTTTAGGATGCCATCTCACGAAAGTGTCAAATGTGTAAAAAACAGATTTAGTTGGTGTTTTATAACGTACAAAAGTAATAAATACTATTTAATTTCCCCTTTAGTTTTGACGTGCGAAATATTTAAAAATACAAAAAGAGATTTTTATTGAAATTCTTTTTCCCTGGAAAATAATTTGCACCGAAGGTGAAAAAAAGATGGCGTAAATGTATTGCAATACTACAGAGATGCAATAGCTTTGCCCGGCTTTGACAAAGGGAATAAAAATGTGATAAATATTAAATCAGAGTTCAGCAATGATCTGATATAGAAATAGTCTAAACTTAAATTAATTAACAATGAAAAGAATAGTTGGTTTATTACTCGGTATTTGGGCTTTTACTTCGGTTCAGGCTTCGGTCGTTGATACCATTCAGACATTCAGCCCTTCTATGAAGAAGAATATCAAATCGGTCATTATCACTCCTGATAATTATTCTTCGGCCAAGGAATTGCCGGTGGTGTATTTGCTGCATGGTTACAGTGGTAACCACCTCGACTGGATCAATAAAGCAAAAGGGTTTGAGAAGGCAGCAGATCAGTATGGAGTCATCATTGTATGTCCGGATGGCGGGTTTGGCAGCTGGTATTGGGATAGTCCTGTTGATCCGACATCAAAATATGAAACGTTTGTTTCTGACGAATTGGTCAAGTTTGTTGATTCAAAATACAAAACCATTAAAAACCGGAAAGGTCGTGCAATTACCGGGTTAAGCATGGGTGGCCACGGAGCCTTGTACCTGGCTTTCCGACATCAGGACGTTTATGGCGCTGCCGGAAGTATGAGTGGTGGGGTAGATATCCGCCCTTTCCCCAATAACTGGGACATGGCTAAACGACTGGGAACTTATGCGGAGCAGCCCGAACGCTGGGAAAAGAATACCGTAATCAATATGCTGAATTTGCTCACGCCAAACTCGCTTGCCATCATTATTGATTGCGGATCGGAAGATTTCTTTTACAAAGTGAATGAAAACCTTCACCAGCAGCTCTTATACCGGAATATTCCGCATGACTTTATTACCCGTCCGGGTGGTCATACCTGGCCTTACTGGACAAACGCCATCAAATTTCAGTTGCTGTTTATGAGCAATTATTTCAATGCACTTTAATAAATCGTGGAACATCAGTAAATCAACCAATCAATTAAAATGTTACGAAACTTACTATTCATTATTCTATTTTTCAAAGCAGTGCTACTGCTGCCCGCGCAAAATGCAATTCTGGTTTATCTCAATCCGGCTAAATCATTGGATGAACGCGTTGAAAATGCCCTGTCGTTGATGACGATGGAAGAGAAAGTGGCGCTTTGTCACGCACAATCGAAATTCAGCAGCAAAGGAGTTGCCCGTTTGGGTATTCCGGAAGTCTGGATGAGTGACGGTCCGCATGGCGTACGGGAAGAGATTCTTTGGGATAGCTGGGGAAGTGCGAAATGGTCAAACGACTCATGTACCGCATTTCCTGCACTGACTTGCCTGGCAGCTACCTTTAATCCGGAAATGTCCCTCATTTATGGAAAAGCAATAGGCGAGGAAGCCCGTTACCGTAAAAAAGAGGTATTGTTAGGGCCTGGTGTTAATATCTACAGGAGTCCGCTGAACGGACGTAATTTTGAATACCTGGGAGAAGATCCCTATTTATCTTCTGTCATGGTTGTTCCTTATATTCATGGGGTACAGCAAAGCGGGGTGGCTGCCTGTGTCAAACATTTTGCGTTGAACAACCAGGAGCGGTGGAGAGATCATATTAACGTTGAAGTAAGCGACCGTGCGCTCTATGAAATCTATCTGCCTGCTTTTAAAGCTGCTGTAGAGGAAGGCAATGCATGGGCAATTATGGGTTCGTACAATAAATTCCGCGGGGAGCAATGCTGTCACAGTGATTTGCTTTTAAACAAGATTCTGAAAACCGACTGGAAATTCGATGGTGCTGTAATCACCGACTGGGGTGGTGCTCATAACGATAAGGAGGCTGCACTGAATGGCCTCGATCTCGAAATGGGAACCGGAACTGACGGACTGACGACTTCAAGTCAATCTTCCTACGATTATTATCATCTTGCCAATCCATTCCTTATTGCTTTGAAAAAGGGTGAAATACCTATCAATGTGCTAAACGACAAAGCCCGTCGTGTTCTGCGCCTGATCTTCCGTACAAGCATGAGTCCAAACCGGCCTTATGGAAGTTTTGCTACTCCTGAGCATGCATTAGTTGCAAGGCAGATTGCCAAAGAGGGAATTGTTTTACTCAAAAACGATCAACAGTTGTTGCCGTTGGATATAAAAACCAACAAAAAGATTTTAGTTGTTGGCGAGAATGCAACACGCAAGATGACAGTTGGTGGAGGTAGTTCGGAGCTT
>JANYLE010000197.1 GCA_025363795.1 Mariniphaga sp.
CGCAAATGCGGATATGTTCACGAAGGGGAAGAACCACCCCAAATTTGTCCGGCTTGTCAGCACCCCACAGGGTATTTTGAGGAGATGGCAGAGAATTATTAATTCCATTTTTCAGTTACCTTTGTGGCCTAAATGAAAGTAAGAAATACCATAACCAGAATCACAGTTCGTTTATTGCTGGTAACGATGTCAATAGCTGTGATCTTCATCGGGATAGCCGCCTGCAGCGGTCAGCCGGCAGCAAAGAAGCCTGGTACAGACCCGAAAACCAAAGTCAATTCATCCGAAGACCAAAACGACGCAGATGAATCCGAAGCTGTTAATGCACTATTGGTTTCGCCTAAAAATCCCCAGCCGGGACAAACTTTCCATGTGCTGGCAGTGGGCGGAAAAAATATCCGAAAAGCTAAGATAGCAATAAGCGCACCTTCCGGTTCTGTCGATTCTCAAAAAAGCAGGAATGGTGATGGTTTACCATTCTGGCGTATCGACGAATTTAAGGCAGGTGCTGCCGGGAAATATAAGGTTTCCTTAACAACAGACAATAAGACAACCATCAACCAGGAATTCTGGGTAACGGATAACCCTGCTGCACCATCTTCCGGTGGAGTATGGAAAACCATACGCGGATGGGATGGCGCTACTGAGGCACTCTATTCAGCCTGGATAAATGCCATGTTTTATAATGCTGATGAACGCTCAACCTGGACAGCGCTGCACGAAGTAACCCAAAATAAGGATCGTAACTTTCTGTACAATCACCTCTCACTGGGAGAAGATGATCCGACAGGAAAAAACAGGGTCCTCATGCAGCCCGATTGCGCTGATAATCCGTTTTACCTGAGAGCCTATTTTGCATGGAAACTGGGGCTCCCGTTTGGTTACCACTTATCCGACCGGGGTGGTATTGGTCGCTCCCCAAAAACAGGACAATGGATCACGAATCAGACTTCGGCTACGAAATCTCAACCGACACTGGCCTTCAACGCGTTCCTAAGAAGCGTTGCAAATGGGGTCCATTCAGGGACAGCCCGTACCGCACTTAAAGATGAAAACTCCGACTATTATCCTGTTGCACTCACACGTGAGGCTTTACGCCCCGGTGTTGTATTTGCTGATCCTTATGGCCACACGCTGATTCTCGTTCGTTGGGTGCCGCAAACCGATGATGCGCCGGGAGTGCTGCTATCTGTAGATGCTCAGCCAGACGGCACAGTCGGAATCAAACGTTTCTGGAAAGGCAACTTTCTGTTTTCCACAACCGATGTGATCGGCGATCCGGGTTTCAAAGCCTTTCGCCCGATCGTAATGGATGATGGTCAACCTCATCCGTTGAAAACGAAAGAGATATCCGCGAAAGCTGGACTCATCCCTTTTTCGCTTCAGCAGCAAAAAATGACGGGTGATGTTTTCTATCACACGATGGAACGCGTCATCAACCCAAAGCCACTTGATCCGGAAGTGGCCCTGCTCGATTTGATCCAGGCGCTTTACGAACAATTGACCGTGAGGATTACCTCCGTTGCCAACGGCGAGGCTTATATGAAATCCCATCCGGGCGAGGTGATTGGAATGCCGGGCGGACTCTCTGGTGTATTTCAGGCAGGTGGTCAATGGGAAGATTTTTCAACCCCAAACCGTGACCTGAGGCTACTCATCGCAACTGATGCGGTGCTCGACTTTCCCGATAAAATCGTTCGCTCACCCGAGGATTTCAAGTTATCTAAATTCAAATCAGCAGAGCATGTTAAGAAGAATCTCGAAGAGTTCCTGGCGAAGAAGTTAGCTGAGCTGTCAATTACCTATACGCGCACCAACGGTTCCGAACAAAAGCTCACGCTCGCCGAGATCGTTAAAAGAAAAGATGCGTTCGAGATGGCCTATAACCCGAACGATGGAATTGAGATCCGCTGGGGTGCACCCGAAAAAAGCGAGGAACGCTCTTCCTGCAAACGCCATACACCCGCCGGGCAAATGGAGAAGATGCGATCGGTCCGCTCGTGGTTTCAGAAAAGGCTCCATCCGCCAACCTGAGAATTGCTCAGGTCAATGGCGTAAAACGGCACTGGCCTGACAGCTTCAACAATCGAGAAGAAAGAAATTAAAAACCCGGCCTTGTTTAATCGAGCCGGGTTTTGCTGTTCAATACCTTATCCGGATCAACCGAAAAAAGCAAAGCCGTTCAATTTTGGATTGATCATTATCCCCTTCCGGGGAATGACAGATTGTTCTGACTCCGGTGGAGAGATTGCCCTCCTCACTGGCGGATGAATTCACTTGCCGGAGATGGAATGTCACCCTTGCAGGGGAGGGCGACTTACCCTTGCAGGCGAGGGTGACATACCCTTGCAGGCGAGGGCGACATACCCTTGCAGGCGAGGGCGACATACCCTTGCAGGCGAGGGTGACATACCCTTGCGGGCGAGGGCGACATACCCTTGCGGGCTAGGGTGGTATCCACTTGTCTGGAAGGGAGATTTGCCCGCTTTATTGCAATACGGTCAGGAGATAATCGAACGTATAAGTCTGTGGTTCCTTCAGCAGTTTGACAGAGGGTGAAAATTGGGAACAGATACTTAGCTTATAATCACCGTTTGCCAATAAGGGTGGCGCCACGAAAGTGATTTTGGAGGGATTATTTACCAGCAACGATGTATTAGCGATGGAGATAACTTCGTTGGTTTGCTGGTTGGTCAGGTGGATGCCAACTTCAGGAGCATCACCTTTGATTTTAATACGGTTACCCGTGATGTTCACGCCACCGCCCGGTGTGATCCGGCAGTTCACAAGCCCCGAACTTACATCAGTGATCGTATTGATGGTTATACCCGAGGAAGCCATGCCCCTTACATCAACCAAACTTGCCTCTACAGCATTTCGGAGTTCGGCTACAGGGACATAATTTACGCCAAGACAGTGTTGTGCCGCATCCCATTTGGCGTTATCGCCAATAAAAACACCGTTGACCGTGAGGTTAAAATAGCCCAGTCCAAACTTTACCGAAGCTCCGTTGACTATTTCTTCGATGGCAATCTCTTTGAGCAGTTGCATCGATGCCTTAAGTGTGGCTGCATTAATATCCGATCGCCGCAAAACGGCCGTGGCAATAAGATCGTCTTCGGTAAGCGATTTGGTGGTAACCACTCGTCCGGAATGGTCATCTTTTCGTTGGGTAATCGGTAGATCGTAAAGTTCGACGATAACGCTGCTTTTTCCTGCTGTTATCATACCGTTGTTTGTTAGCTGGTTATTAAATAAGTCAATTCCGTGAAATCAAAAATAGTCTTTTCCTGACTAAATCGGAACGAAAGATCCCCGAATTTAAAAACCGTCATTAAAACTGCATTACCACACGTAAGTTCCGACTGCCCCTTTCGCAAGAAAAGTTGATGCCGTTTTGCCATTGAAACGGATCGTGAATACTTTCTTAGCGCCACTATTATTCTGCACAATCAGCACATTCTTCCCGTCAGGCGTTTTAAAGGCCACATTGGGTAGCTCAGTTGATGCATCCGAACCAATTCTGACCGATCCGGGCCGGACAAATTTTGCGGCATGAGCAAGAATATAATAAGCCGGATTCCGGGTCACCGCATTTCCGTTGATCGTGATGGTCCCAAGGCATTGGTCGCAACCGCCTATGGTATGTGGATCATTTTTAGGATCGGCAGCAAGGTTCCATTCCAAAATAGTACGGCACCAGTTGCGGGTTCCCCCGATGACCAGCGTGCGGACATGCCATGCCAGGTCTTCCGCCAGGTTTCCCGGAGCACCAACCCATTGTTCGGTGAAATAGAGGTTTTTATTCGGGAACGCATTGTGTACGGGAGTCAATGCCTCAATTGTACCCCCATAAAGATGAAAAGCAGAACCATCAACATATTTGGCAGCTTCGGGATCGTTCAATATCGCCAACGGATAATCGGGACGGTCGGCATTGTGGTCATAAACAATGATCTTCGTGGCAATATTTGCGGCAGCAAAAGCAGGCCCCAGGCTGCGTTTAATGAACGCAGCCTCATCTTCGGCAGTCATATACATGCTCGGATTATTCCCGGGATGCAAGGGCTCATTCTGGATTGTGATTGCGTCAATATGAATTCCTTCTGCCTTCATTCCCTGAATATACTTTACAAAATACCTGGCGTAAGCGTCAAAATATTCCGGTTTTAAACTTCCACCCTTCGTATTGTTATTCGTTTTCATCCACGTAGGAGCCGACCATGGCGATCCCATGATTTTAATGGAAGGATTAATTGCGAGGATTTCCTTCAGTACGGGAATCAAGTCAACTCGTTCTGTATCGAGTGAAAACCGGGTCATTTCAGGATCGGTCTCACCGGCAGGCAGATCATTGTACGAAAAGACCCAGTCGCTCAAATCCGATGCGCCAATGCTTACGCGTAAATAACTGATTCCAATATTTTTTCCATCGGTTGCAAACAGCTCTTTTAAAATAGCAGTCCGGCTTGCTGCATCCATCCGGTGTAAAAGGGTTGCGCTGCCCCCCGTCAGACAATTTCCAAACCCGTCAATGGGTTGAAAGACCTGGGTCGGATCAACCGTTATTGACGGATCCTTGGTTACAACACTTCCTAAACTTAAACTCTTTTGAGGCTGAAATAAAATATGATACTGAGGACTTGTCAGCCAGAAGGAAACTTCAGCCTTTGTGGATTTTAACGGGGCCTTACCAACCGGGTTATTGCCGTAAAGAGCCGTTCCGCCACAACTTAACGCGACGAAAAGGGCGATAGTTACTTTCAAAGTATAGGATAATCTCATCTCTCAATCAGTTTTTGTAACAATTCATACCATTATTGCCAGCTATATGTACCTACCGAACCACTTTCCAATGAAGTCGTCACCCATCTTCCATTATATTTAATATTAAACAGTTCGGTAGCCGTTCCATCATTTTCAACGATTAAAACCTTTTTCCCCGCAGGCGTTTTAAACGCGACATTATTTAGATTTCCACTCAGATTACTTGAAATTCTTACCGAGCCTGTCGGAACAAATTTGGAAGCGTGAGCAATGATATAATACCCCACATTCCGCGTGAAGTTATCACTACTGTTAATCGTGATTGCGCCTTTACAAGTCGAACAACCACCCGGCGTATGCGGCTCAAATGCGGCATTATTAGCCAGGTTCCATTCGAGCGCGACTTTGCTCCAGTTACGCACCGAACCAATGATCACATTTTTTAAATGCCATTTTAAATCGCCGTCAAAACTGCCCGTTGCCCCCGTGTATTGCTCCGTAAAATAAATATTCTTGTCAGGGAATGAATTGTGAACCACAGACAAGGCACTTATATCGCCTGCATAAAGGTGAAAAGCAGAGCCATCGATAAATGTTTTTGCACCTGCATCGTTTAAAACGGCAATCGGGTATTCGGGTTTGTCGCAGTTATGATCGTAAATAACAATCTTGGTAGTGATATTGGCAGATTGAAAAGCAGGTCCCAGGTTGTTTTTGATAAACTCAGCCTGTTGTAGGGCCGACATCAGCATGCTGGGATTATTGCCAGGATGCAATGGTTCATTCTGGGGCGTAATAGCATTTATTGTAATCCCTTCAGCCTTCATTTTCTGGATATACTTCACAAAGTACTGGGCGTAAACTCCGTAATATTGCGGCAGCAAATTTCCTCCCATAAAATTGTTATTATCCTTCATCCAAACCGGGGCGGACCAGGGAGTGGCAATGATTTTAATAGCTGGATTTATAACCAATATTTCTTTTAGCAGCGGTATTAAGCTGGTCATATTCGGAGCCAGGCTAAAGTTGGTCAGGTTGACATCAGTTTGCCCGGCAGGCATATCATCATACGAAAACGGGGCGCTATCCAAATCAGATGCTCCAATGCTGATTCTTAAATAACTGATCGAGATGGCATTGTTGCCCGTGCCAAACAATTCCTGCAATAGTTCCTGTTTTTTCGCCGAACTTAAAAGGTTAATCACCTCTGCGCTGCCACCCGTAAAGGTATATCCGAAACCATCAATTGTTTGAAATATCTGATTGTCATCAATCTCAATATTTGGATACATATTATAGGTTGTACCAAACCCTAAAACAGCGGTTTGCTTTTCAAGTTTTACCGTTTGATCAGCCTTTGTCAGCCAAAGATCCATGTCATTGGTAACCGGGATCGGATCAGGAGTTGGTGCCGGACTATCTCCGGATTTACCGCATTTTACCAGAAAAGCAGCAAGGATGATTAAGGAGATTAATGCTTTATATATTTTCATCGTAATTAATTTGTTTTAAAGATACCCAATCTTGCAGGAGAATAAGCATCCCTACCGGTACACCCTGACGTAATCCACCTCCAGGGTTGCATTGGTGAATGCAGGATCAACGGGACCTCCAAATCCACCCCCCATGGCTAAATTCATAAGGAGAAAAAAGTCAAGGTTAAATGGGGTATTTGCGGAATTCATGACGGTATGGAACACCTTGCCGTCTACAGCAATTTTAATCGAGGATTCCGACCACTCCAACGAATATTTATGAAATGCGGTGGAGGCGCCTGAAATCATTGTTGTCTTGCCATCAGCATTGCCACCTGATCTTCCGGGATAATGAAGGGTACCGAAGATTTTATTCAACTCATATCCCCTGTACTCCATAATATCAATCTCGCCACATAAAGGCCATCCAACTGAATTAATATTATTCCCTAACATCCAGATACCGGGCCATACACCTACTCCTACAGGCATTTTGGCACTTATCTCAACCTTCCCGTATTTAAAAGCAAATTTATTCTGGGAGAGTAACCGTGCCGAAGTATAGGCACAACCATTATAGTTTTCTTTGATGGCATTAATCTTTAAAACCCCACCATGAACGATGACATTCGCTGGTCTGTTCGTATAATATTCCAGTTCGTTATTGCCCCAACCATTAGCTCCTGTCCCCAAATCATAACCCCACTTTGTAGAGTCAGGGGCTCCGTCTTTATTGAATTCGTCAGACCAAACTAACTTTGTATATTTTGCTGCTTTGTGGGCGGCTACCTTCTTTTGATCAGCGCCTGTTTGCTGCGCTTTTGAAATTATGCCAATAAAGGAGAATGCCAACACCGTAAGGGTGTAGCGTAACTGTTGCTTGAACGACATAGCTTATATCTTTTTGTGATTAATAATCTGTTAAAACCTATTCTTATTGCTCATTGAAATACCCTTACATAGTCAACAAACATCCGTTGGGGAAATGCTGTCGTACCATCGGGGGGACCAGGCCAGTCGCCACCAGTGGCTACATTAAATATAAAGAACTGATCGGCATTAAAAGGGTAATTTGCGGCACCTGCGTCAGCACTTGTCACGGTCAGACGAAGTTGGTCATCGACATACCATTTGATAATGTCGGGAGCCCAAACAATACTAAAAACATGAAACTGCTGTGAAAAATCGCCGGATGACAAACTATAATCCGCTCCCTTCGACGCGTGAACGCCACTTGCAGATTTCCAGTGCCAAGTACCCAAAACCTTACCAGGATTGGTCCCAACCAATTCCATGATGTCGGATTCGCCACAAGCCGGCCAGCCCACGGTGGTAATATTTGCTCCCAGCATCCATAATGCCGGCCAAATTCCTTTGCCAACCGGTAATTTTGCCCTGATATCGATGCGCCCAAACTTGAAGTTTTTCTTATTTTGGGTGGTCATTCTACCTGAAGAGTAATTATATCCCAGTAATGTCTCTTTACGGGCTTCTATAATAAGTTTACCATCAGACAGAAATGTATTTTTTAAACTGTTGGTGTAATACTCCAGTTCGTTGTTACCCCATCCGCCATTTCCATTTCCAATTTCCTGGTTCCAAACGCTTGCATCCAAATTTGTTCCTGCAAACTCATCACTCCAGACAAGGGTATATCCCGGATACGTTAACGGGGTGGAATAACCAATATTATCAGTTGGTAAGTAAGTCCCATCTTCGGTAAGGATAGTCCCAGTTGCTGAGGTGGCAGCAATTGTACACAGCTTTGGATTACTCAGCTGCAAGGTGAAAACCAAATTGTTCTGACGCAAGTTCGTTGGATCACCCTTTATTTGAACATCGATTGTAGCTTGTGTTTGATTGGCAGGGATCGTTACAGTTCCTGATGCAGCCACATAATCTTTTGGTGCAGTCGCCGTTCCATCAACGATTGAATAGTCAACTGAAACAGCATTGGTTGTTGCCTTACTACTATTCAAATAAAACTGAATAGTAGAGTTCGTGGCAGTTCTGGGCTGACTAACATTTTGTACTGTAATTTCCGGAATAGGCGCTGGCGCCGGTGGTGGAGTATCACTGCCCTTTTTGCATGAAACCATGCAGAAACTTAAAACTAAAATGATTGGAAATATCTCTTTAAGTCGCATAAAATCAATATAACAACGAGCAATAATACTCATTAATAATAAAACAGTCCGAATTCTCTTGCACAACGATCACCTTTCTGCCAGGCAGCAAACAACTAAACCTGTTTGAGAATTACACCATAAAATAAAGATGGAGGAGAAATACCTCCTCCATCTTATCTGTAAAATACGGCCAGAATAATTCGTACTTATTTCCGGCTAATTCATCAAAGTGGTTTCAATTTTAAATACCATGCATTACCGGTTTCGGTACCTTGCACCCTAAGGTACATATAGGTAGAAGTTAAAACCATTATTTCGTATTCCTTCTGAACTGCACCATAACCAATATAGGTAGCATTTCCTGCAAGCAAAATACTTGTCTGAGTTGACGGTGTGGTAGCGGCAATACCTGTACTGGCAGGAATAAAAGAGATAGCCGAAGTTCCACCGCTATAACTGTAGCAACCTTCATCACCAGATGCCGGAATTCCCGGAAGGGTCGTCAATGAACCTGTTTTTGTAAAGGCTCCATCAGGATTTGTCACTTGCAGCGTATAGGTATTATTCGCAGCAACTTTAGCAAAAGTAAATGTGGAAGTGTAGAAACAATTGCAACAAGCAACTTTTTCATTCACGCCAGCTGCCCACCATTCAGGGACAACAGAACCTGACCAGGGACCTACACCCAAATGACCGGCCACACTTTTATCTACAATCCAGGTTTTAGTTGTTCCTCCAGTCAAATTTGCAACAATTGCCGGGTCTACATTAAAATCACTTCTGACAGTCACATCCTTGGTAACAGTTGAAGATGAACCACCTTTACCATAAACGACAGCAGTAATCCTATAGGTATTTAAACCCAAAGTCGTATATTTCTTGGTAGTTGAACCAGTAGGCAAATAGACCAAATCAAGCGGTGTATTCGCATCATAATCCACCTTGTAAGATAGCGCATCGTTGGCAGTTATCGTGATTTTCACATCACCCGATCCATCACCGGCAGGATTTGCAGTAGTTGCACCAACAATTTCTGTAGTAATAACTATTCCTGTAGGAGCAGTTAAATCCCCCATCTTATAGGTAGTATCTGCACACCGGTAAATCAGGAGGAGAATTATGAATATACCCAAAAGGTATCCAAAAGATTTTTTCATATTTTATTTAATTAATTGGTGAATCTAAAATTGTCGACATAGATAATTGCTCCTGCTCCATCAGTCGAATCATTGAAACGAAGAACAAGCTGTTTGTATTTTGTCGTAGCTGGTATCGCTGCAATCGAGCTGTAGTCGAATACCAGTTCCTCCCATGCACCAGATGTGGTAATTGCTACTTTTAGAACAGCAACGCCATTGGCAGGGCTACCGCCAACTGCCGCTTCCAATTCGACATTCAGTTTTTTACCGACAAGAGCTGGATCAGGATTGTATACCCAAACTTTCACTTTTTTACCTGCAGAAAAATCAATTGGAATATCTAATGGACTATAAGTTCCGCTCCATCCTTCAAAACCCCTGGTGAATTTACCTACCGTCGCACTTGTATTTATACCTGTTGGATTAGGATTGGCCACTTTATCAAACTTTTGACCTCCGCCAAATGTGCCGAAGAAGTAATTGATAAAGGCATTTTCAAAATCGATTGGTAATCCAAAAGGATCAGTAACGACAATGGCAGTTACTTTTTCAGAAGTAGCAGCACCACCGCTTAAGGCTACAACTTTCAGGTTATAGTTACCTGAAGTTGCATAATCATGGGATATCTCTGCTCCATTAGCTAAAGGAGTTCCGACTTCTGCTGTAGCATCTCCAAAATAAACCAAATAAGAAGCAGCAAAGTCAGCTGCAGCCTTAACTTTCACATTATGGACAGACTGATTAAGTGTAACAGCCAGATTTTCAGGCGCCCTGTAGGCAACCTTTAAAGGATACGTCGTGGTAGTTACATGACCTGCAACATTCGAGGCTCCAATTGATACAGTATAACTCCCTTCCGGGTAACTATGTGTTGTATTTCCGCCAGCCAAAACAGTTGCGGTTGCCGCGGAACCTGTTCCGTGACCAAAGCTGATCAGAAAAGATGTAATTCCCTCACCCGTTGGAGTTATTCTTACCTTTCCGGAATTATCATTGCTGATATCAAAGATTTTATTAACATTTCCTGAAACAGCAGTGTCTAAAAAAGTCAAGTCTTTGTCAATACCATCTTTTTGAATACAACTTACTGCAATAACCATCAGCAGTGCAACGCTGTAAATAAATGTTATTTTCTTCATCCTTTTATATTTTATAAATTAATCAATTATAACCTGGATTCTGTTTCAGTTTAGTGCCCTGCAGTTCCCGGTAAGGAATTGGAAAGACCTCATTTTTACCGGCAGCAAAACCTCTGCTTCCTAATTTAGCTGCAGCATCACCCCATCTTACCAAATCGAAAAAGCGATGACCTTCACCTGCCAATTCCAATCTTCTTTCAGTTTTAATACCGGCAAGGGTAACAGGAATTGAAGGCAGACCTACTCTTGCCCTTACAGCATCAAACAGAGCTTGTGCCCTTGCACCGGTAGCACCTAATGCTTCAGCTTCCAACAAATAGGTATCGGCCAAACGAATAGCATATGTATCCTGTTTATAGTTTAATTCAAGTGCACCACCACCGGTCCTGACATCAGATTGACGGGGTAAAAACTTATTTAAGAAATAGCCTGAATTCTGATACCCTGCAATATAATCTGCCTGACCAGCTGCCTGTAATGCTTTAAGATCAAATACCGTAGCTCCAAATCTTGGGTCAGATTTAATCGCATCGTAAAAATCCTGGGTAAATACATTGAAACTCCAACCGGAAGGTAAATCAGGTGCAGGTGAACCTGCAGGCCTTGAATAACTTCTTGGACCAACCATTACATTTACACTATTTCCTTCGTCGCTTCCGCTGCCCCACCATCCCCAATCGGAATTTCCGGCACTACTGTGACACACTTCGATGATTGATTCGGTATTGAATTTATTGCTCGTAACCCAAAGATCACTGAAATTGGATAACAAACGGTAGCCGTATTGGCTGGTACCGCCAGGTGTTCCGTTCACCTCAGCAAGTTGGGCTGCAGCAAGCGCACCTTTATTCTCATAGAGATAAATTTTGCCAAGCAATGCCTGAGCCGCACCTTTTGTTAGACGTCCGGCTTCTGATGCAACAGGTACTGTTAATGGTAATGCAGTAATAGCCTCAGTTAAATCCTTCTCCATTTGAGTATAAACTGCAGCAGGGGCTGCCTGGGTAACCTCATACATATTTGTTGCGGTCAAAGGATCCAGCAACAATGGAATGTTTTTAAACATTCGCACTAAATTGAAATAATAATACGCACGTAAAGTTTTTGCTTCAGCGGTAAATCGTGCTTTTAAAGTAGCATCCATATTCACATTGGCTATTTTTGCCAACAACGTATTCGCCCTGAAAATTCCCTGGTAATGATCGCTCCAGAAACTTCCCGGCATAAGAATAGCATTTAGCGTATAATTAGAGAACCCTTGTATTCCGGCACCATCAGTTGCTCCACCTCCACCGGCAACCTGATCATCTGAACCTGCGTTCATCATGGTGATCATATTTTCGAATCCACCAGAGTTTTTACGCATTAAGTCATAAACCCCAACCAATGCCCCGTAAGCCTGGTCTTTATCTGCATAATAATTTGCAGAAAGAAATTGGCCTTTAGGTTGGATATCGATATATCCCTTTTCGCAGGATACCAATGAAACGGTCATGGCAGCTGCTATAAATAAGTAATTAATTACCTTTCCTTTCATCTCTGTATATTATTAAAATTGTAATTGAACACCAAGCATATATGAACGTGCCTGAGGATAGACACCCTTATCTATCCCAAAAACTCCACCACCAATTTCAGGATCGTAACCTGTATATTTGGTTAGGGTTAACAAGTTTTCTGCAGATAAATAAAAACGTAATTTGTTAGCTCCGATTTTGGATACTATATTATTAGGTAATGAATATCCAAACTGAACGACTTTAAGACGAATATAATCACCCTTTTCCAAATAGAAATCAGACATTTTACCAAAATTTTCGTTGGTATCATTGCTGGTAAGGCGAGGATAGGTATTTGAAGTTCCGTCACCTGTCCAACGGCTTAAAGCAACAGTTTGCCAGTTTGAGTTATTGATATCTAAACGGCGTAGTCCCTGGAAAATTTTGTTCCCAGCTGCTCCTTGCGCAAATACCATTAAATCAAAACCTTTGTATTCAAAATTCAAGGTCAGACCAAAGGTATATTTTGGAATACTGCTGCCCAAAAACGTTTTATCCAAGTCTGTGATTTTTCCATCTCCATCCGTATCAACCCAACGGAAATCGCCAGGCTTTGCATTTGGCTGAATAAGACCGCCCGTTTTGTTTTTATAAGCATTGACCTCAGCTACATTTTGGAAAATACCTGCGGTTTTATAGCCATAGAAAGAGTTATACGATTCGCCAGCCTGTGTTCTTGTAACTGCGCCCATAGACTGAAATGAAGCATCTCCAGTAATATAATTGGCATCGGAAGCTACATAGGTAACTTTGTTTTTCAGGTAAGCAACATTACCGTTGGCTGAAAAATTAAGATCTCCGAATTTCTTAGTATAACCAAGTTCAATTTCCAATCCTCGGTTTTCCATATCTGCAATATTTCCAACAGGAGAATCAGATACACCTACATAACCTGGTATAGTTACGGGTCTTAAGATACCGGATGTTTTCTTGATGTAATAATCAACCGTTAAGCTGATTGAATTTAATAATCGTGCGTCAAACCCAATATTAGCTTGTGAAGTTTGTTCCCAGCGCAAATCTGGATTATCAAGTGTTGTTGGAGCATACCCGGTAGTGATTTTTCCGGTGTTTCCAATTGTATAATTGAATCCTCCTTTAACTGTTGAAAGGTACCCAAAGTCGCTAATAGCATCATTACCTACAACACCATATCCACCTCTGATTTTCAAAGTATTCACGATATTATTTGCCACCCAGAAATCTTCTTTGGAAACAACCCAACCTAAGGAGAATGATGGGAACACACCATATTTATGATTCTTTCCGAATCTTGAAGAACCATCCCGGCGATAGATACCTGTAAACAAATATTTTTCCTTGAAATTATAGTTCAAACGCGAAAACAAAGATGTTACCCGGTGTTCAACAAAATCCGAGGCTCCACCGACCCTGTTTGTTGCATCCGGAATATTGAAACTAAATGAGGCATCCTTATAACTGGTAATTGGCAAATCATAAAGAGTTACACTTGAGTTTCCTCCAATATTATCAACGTAAACAGCCTGACCCAATAGAATATTAAAGCTATGATCGTTTAATTTTTTGGAATAATTAATTGTGTTTTCAAGGTTCCAGTTAAAGACATTCGAATTATTCTTATAAATATTATTCTTAAGCACCTGGTTGGTTGCACTTAAATAGAATACAGGTGTAAATCCCTGATCACCCCAATAAGCCAGTTTCGCACCAACAGAAGATTTTATAGTAAGATCTTTGGTAATCGTAGCTTGCAAATAAGCATTCCCAACAAAATTATCTGACCATCCATAGTTGCCTAATCTTGTTTGAATATAGGCCAACGGATTGGTCATTTCTTGTCCAACGATGGATGAAATGCCATAAGGATTACCATTCGGATCTTTAATAACCGGATTTACACTGTAAGGAGCTGCATTCGCAACGAGCGGATCAGTCACAACCAGTGGTGTTGTCGGGTCAAGATTAATTGCTGAACTCAAAGGACCACCAAATTCACTGTTTGTATTACCAATACCTAATTGTTTCTGATGTGTATACCCCACTGTTTCACCAAAAGTGAATATTTTAGAGATCTTGTGGGTGGAGTTCAAACGAATATTCTTCTGTGTGAAATTAGAGATATCAGATGCAACGATCCCTTGTTGATCCTGAATACCAAATGAAAGGTAAAAAGTAGATTTATCATTACCCCCGCTTAAACTTAATTCATGAGAATAACGGTGCGCATCATTGTTGAAAATGGCTTTTTGCCAATCGGTTCCTGTACCTAAAGAACCAAGGTTAGGAAACACGATATTTCCACCACCGGCGACTGACCGTTCATTCATCAATGCACCATATTGAGCAGCGTTGAGCAGATTAAGCATCTTTGCTGGTGCTGAAGTTCCATAAAAACCATTGTAACTAACGCTCAATTTTCCGGCAACCCCTTTTTTGGTCGTAACCAATATTACACCAGTTGCAGCACGTGTACCGTAAATGGCAGAGGAAGCAGCATCTTTAAGCACTTCAATTGATTCAATATCTGATTGATTAAGATAACCAATTCCACCTGCATCAACAACAACTCCGTCAACTACCCAAAGTGGATTATTACCGCCATCTCCAAATGTGGTTACACCTCGAACCCTGATAGTGGCAGAAGAACCTGGCTGACCAGAATTCGCAGCGATGGTTACCCCTGAGACACGGCCTTGTAATGCCTGTTCAACACGCCCTGGTGATACTTTTTCAAGATCTTTTGATTTTATACTTGAAATTGCACCAGATACAACGCTTTTCTTTTGAGTACCATAACCAACCACGACAACTTCTTCAATCGCTTCAGCTGTTGAAGCTAAAACAACATTAATAGTAGTGCGGTTATTCACGTCAACCTCCTGCGATTTTAAACCGACAAAAGAAAATACGAGTGTTGATTTTGCGGGAACACTTAATGAATATACCCCATCAATATTAGTCGTAATACCTGTTGCTGTACCTTTCACAACAACGCTAACCCCCGGGATTGGCTGGCCGTCATCTGCTGACGTAACAACCCCTTTCACTTGTATACCTTGCCCAAATCCTGACAATGTGCATACTATGACTAAAAGAACTAAAATTGTTTTTTTCATAGATTTTAATGAAGTTTTAAAATTGTTATTGTAAATTAATAAAAAATTAACATTTATTTAATTTTAAGCTCACAAATTAAGATATAACAATTCAATAAAAATCGAATTTTAGTACAACTTTAATACTTCAAAATGAAAACGGCGATACGTCAAAAATACATCACGGCATTATCCATACCGCTCATTATTTGAACGATAAATCAAAATAGATCAATTTGATTATACACTAATGGGGATAAAATGATACTACAACCTATAAAATGCCTTAAAGGTCAATGATCAGGCTTGTAAGATTGGTATCTCTCTCAATGTTAAGCTTTTTTCGCACTCTGTATCGACAAATCTCCACACCGCGTATCGAAATATTCATTAAAGGGGCAATTTCTTTGGTGGAAATATTCATGCGCAGGTAAGCGCACAATCGCAATTCATTGGGGGTTAAGGTCGGATAGCGGGATTTTAGCCGTGTCAGGAAATCTTCATGCACTTCATCAAAAGCTGTCTCAAACACTTCCCATTGCTTGTTCGTATCAATATCCTTATCGATTTTCCCGATTAGTGATGAGATCTTCTCTTTCAACGATTCGTCATTCGATGAGTTTTTAATCTTTTCGAGTTCCTCCTTAATTTTGGCAAGGAACTTATTCTTTCTGATCAGATCCATGGTTTGATTGGCCAACTCTTTATCGCGATGAATCATCTCGCTTTTAAGCGTTTCATTCTTCAGTTGAATAATTTTCTTTTCCGACACAGCTGCCTGTTGGATGTAATCCCGTTCTTTCTGCCGATAAGCTTGTAAATGTTTCAATCTGTCTTTTCGTCTTGATATTTCTACCCGTTTTACAAACAGCCACATAGAAAATACAACAAGGATTATAATCACTAAAAAATATCCCGATACTGCCACAGCCGATTTGTACCATGGTGGCCTGATTGTAAATGAAACCTGATCGCTTGTACTCTCAACCCCAAGCGAATTGCGGGCCTTAACACTGAAGATATAATCACCGTCGGGTAACAAGGCATACTCCACCGAGGAAGAGCTACTCCATCCGGACCAATCACTATTAAGTCCGGAAAGTTTAAAACTATATTCAACACTTCCCGGATTGTTATAGGTCGGTGAGGAGTAATAAAACTTGAATGCATTTTTAGGATAGCGGAAAGAGTATCCGCCATGGGTTTGCTGATCACTTTGAATGCGGTTATTCCCGTAAAAAAAGGTGCTATCAATATTCGACGCAACAGCTTTTGTAATGTAGGCCGAGAATTCCGGATTAATGTTAAAACGTGCATTAGGAGAGTAATGTGCAAAACCATCTTCGATACCAAAAAACAGATGATTGTCTGAAAAGGAATAAACGGATTCGAATCCACTGATAAATTTACCGGTCAACAAACTAAATGGAGAAGTGACGTGCTGATAACTACCATCTTCCTGTACACGAAACACTCCAGCCTTATTCGTTGCCTGTGACCATGCAGTGTACCAGACATTCCCATGGACATCCTCTTTCATATACGAGAAATCAGTTATCGGACTAAACAACTGATTAAAATAAACCGACTTTTCGAAACGCTCACTTTGGGAATTATACTGATAGATACCAACATTGGTTGTAAAAACAACTTTATCTTTAACCTTATAAACGTTCAGGTTAAAATTGGTGGGCAAACCATCTTTGACAGTGAAAAAGCGAAACGATTTCACCGTTTCGGGACTATTTCCAAAACTGACTTTATAAATTCCTTTAAATCCGTGGCTCATCCAAAGATTACCCTCACTATCTTCCTCGAATACCCTGAAAGATTCGTTAAAACCCTTGATCTTATCAACAAATTTCCATGTGCCGTTCTCCTTTTTAAACAGGATCATTCCGCTATAGGTACCTCCGATCAAATAATCAGGGAACTGTTTCATAATATGATACTTCCATCCTCCAGGAATTTTGCTGATCTGACGGGCTGATTCGCCCTCGATCACAAACGTTCCATTGTTATGGCCACAAATTAAAACACC
>JANYLE010000205.1 GCA_025363795.1 Mariniphaga sp.
CAAACGCGATAAGACTAAAAATCTTCAGTGAGTTGCTTTTTACTTTATCAGAAAGGGTGCTATTGTTGATGATCTCTTCGACATGACGCAGGTGACGGTGCTTTTCATTATCTGGAAAGTGAACTGAAAAAACTGAATATCAAAGGTTTTCATCTCGAAATCACCAAAGATCTCCGTCGTGGTATCTCGGGGACCAAAGTATCTGTCGTTGTGGAAGATCCGGATAATGAAAAGCACCGTCACCTGCGTCATGTCGAAGAGATCATCAACAATAGCACCCTTTCTGATAAAGTAAAAAGCAACTCACTGAAGATTTTTAGTCTTATCGCGTTTGCAGAAGCCAAGGTCCATCAGATTGAGGTAGAAAGAGTTCACTTTCATGAAGTTGGTGCGTTGGACTCCATCGCAGACATAGTGGGTGCCGCTATTTGTCTGGATTATTTGAAGGTCGATAAAGTGCTCTCTTCCCCCATCCAGTTGGGTGGAGGAACCGTTAAATGTGCCCATGGCATCATGCCGGTCCCGGCGCCGGCAACAGCTTTGATTGTAGAGCATGTTCCTGTAAGAACAGGGTTGGTTCAACACGAAGCAACCACGCCAACCGGAGCGGCAATTTTAGTGGCAACTGTCGATGAATTTACTGCGGAAATTAACTTTACGATCACGAAAACTGCTTATGGAATCGGGCAACGGGATATTTCGGAAGTGCCGAATGTGTTGCGGGTGTACCTGTCTGATACTGAAACTGCCGATTCCGATCTGATAGTAGAAAACGCCACAATATTAGAATGCAACATCGATGACATGAATCCTGAACGATACGACTTTATAATGGATCAGCTGTTTGAGGCGGGTGCAGCGGATGTCTGGCTTACCCCTATCATCATGAAAAAATCACGTCCTGCCAATCAGCTTAGTATATTGTGCTCGCTGGAGAAAGTGAAAAAAATGAAGGAAATAGTATTCATTAATAGCACAACTATCGGATTGCGGGAGTACACCGTGAATAAAAGTCTGTTGTTAAGAGTTGCAAAGCCGGTGCAGACTAAATTCGGGCCAATCACAGTGAAACAAAGTGTTTTCGAAGGCAGGGTTGTTCGTTCAAAACCTGAATATGATGAGTGCAAATCTATGGCAAAACAGCATACTATAACCATCGAAGAGGTGGAACGTGAAGTTTTCAAAAACTTATAGGATGACACTTACTGACATTTTCGAAAAATACAAGCGTGGCGAGTTGGACTTGACTGAAGCTTTGCAAATGGTCTCGAATCATGGAATTGATGAAATGGGTTTTGCCACCATCGATACCGACCGTTTGCACCGCACCGGACTGCCTGAAATGATATATGCTGCCGGAAAAACTACTGATCAGGTCAGGCAGATTGCTGAACGGATGTACAAAAACGGTATTGATGTTTTGGCAAGCCGGGTTTCTCCCGAAATGGGCATGGCCATCAAGGAGGTAATTCCTCAGGCGGAATACAATGAATTGGCGCGGATCGTTAGTTATCGGCATCACAAAGTGCAGAATTCCAAGGGTTATATTGCCATCGTTGCAGCTGGCACATCCGACATGCCGGTTGCTGAAGAGGCCGCCGAAACGGCACGTTTTCTTGGCAATGATGTGAAAACCATTTACGATGTTGGTGTCGCAGGTATTCATCGGCTCTTCCATAAGTTGGATATTATCAGGGGGGCACGTGTTATTATTGTTGTGGCCGGAATGGAAGGGGCTTTGGGCAGTGTTGTTGGTGGTTTGGTTGATAAACCGGTAATCGGAGTTCCGACAAGCGTTGGGTATGGAGCTAATTTCCAGGGATTATCTGCATTGTTATCGATGTTAAACAGCTGTGCAAGTGGAATTTCTGTGGTTAATATTGACAATGGATTTGGGGCAGCCTGCCAGGCTTCACTCATCAATAAGCTATAACAAATATGAATGAATTAAATGTCCTTCTCATCACTGCATTATCGCTGGGCTTTATTCATACATTGCTTGGTCCCGACCATTATTTGCCATTTATTGTTTTAAGCAGGGCGCGTAAATGGTCGCTTTCTAAAACGCTGTGGATTACTTTTTTTGGTGGGATTGGTCACATCGGGGGCTCCATGATTCTTGGTATTTCAGGCGTTGCACTTGGAATCAGCTTAAGTAAACTGGAACTTGTTGAAGCAAGCCGTGGAAATCTAGTAGCATGGATGCTCATCGTTTTTGGATTTTTTTACACTGTTTACGGGGTTTTCAAATACCTTAAGAATGGGCATCATTCACATTTACCCAAATTTTTACTTCCATCAGTGATCAGGGATTACCGTCATTTACCGACAACTGCAGCCGAGGAAGAGAAGAAAGATTGGACTAAACTGACACCCTGGATCTTATTTCTAATCTTTATTTTTGGCCCTTGCGAAGTGTTGATTCCTTTGCTTATTTTTCCCGCTTCAGAACACAATTGGTTTGGCGTATTTGCAGTCTCCACCATATTTGGTATTACCACCATCATCACCATGTTGCTGACCGTTTTTGTCGGATATACAGGCACTTCGCTTATCCGCTTTAAGCAGGTCGAAAAATACATGCACATGATAGCCGGATCAGTGATTTTGATTTCCGGTATAGGAATTCGATTTATGGGATGGTAAACTTTCACCATTTCTCAAATTCTTTAAGTTAAAACATTCCCCCTTTTTTCCTGTTAAGCTAATAAATTTATATCCCGGTTTATGGACTTCAGATCTTTTTCGATGTATCAGCCAAAGATGGAATATCGCCGTTTTGGTAAAACGAACAAAATGGTAAGCGTGATTACCCTTGGCGGGATGCGGTTTAAACGTGCCGGGGAAGAACCCCGCGATCTGATTCCCCCGGAAACCCTTTCTCAATGCCGTGACACAGTAGAAAAAGCATTGGCACAAGGCATCAATTTAATCGAAACTGCATGGGGATACACCAAAAGCGAACATGCTTATGGTCAGGTACTGAATGATGAGCTGAGAATTAAACGTGATTCATACTTTCTGATGACCAAAGGAAGTCCCAAAAGTGCAGAGGAAACACGAAAAATGGTGGCTCTTCAAATGAAGGCTTTAAAGACAGACCATCTCGATTTTTATGCATGGCACGGGATCAATACGATGGAATTGCTTACAATTGCCTGTGCCAAAGGCGGACCAGTAGAAGAGTTGTTGAAATTAAAAAAGGAGGGCGTAATCGGGCACATTGGTTTCAGTACACATGCTCCACTGGAAGTGATATTAAAAGCCATTGAGACCGACATGTTCGATTTTGTCAACCTGCACTATTACTATTTTTTCCAACGCAACAAAGCTGCCATTGATCTGGCTGCAGCCAAAGATATGGGGGTGTTTATCATCTCACCTAATGACAAGGGCGGACAATTATCAAAAGCGCCTAAAAAACTCATGGATTTAACCGCTCCGTTACATCCCATTCAATGGAATGCCCGTTTTTGCCTGGGTCATGCTGCCATTCACACGCTTACTTTTGGGCTCCCGGTCACGGTACAGTTTAATCACCTCGACGGCATTTTCCCGGCGCCGGCGCCCCTTTCTTCTAATGATGATCAAATCAAACAGCTGTTGGATGCACAGAAACTTGAGATCCCTTACGCCAATTTTGATTCCTCTTGCATGGAAAACGATCCGTCCGGATTAAATATTCCTGAAATACTGCGTTTCAGAATCCTTTGGAAGTGTTATGATATGAAAGAGTTTGGGCTTTATCGGTACAATATGTTTCAGGAAAAAGGGCACTGGTTTCCCGGCAATTTTCCAACTGAAGAAAACTTGAAAAAAATAGATCTGACCCGATGCCCTTCTGATATCCCTTTGGTGGATCTTATCAGGGAAACTCACGAAGGACTCTATCGTGAAAAAAAGGAGTGATGAAACCTGAATCCTGATTCGCTATTCGTTTACCTGATCCTGAATTTTTTTATCCTTCACTTCTTTTATTATCCAATGATTGGCGCATCGGTATCCTTCCGAATTTTCTCATTAATAAAACTTCTGTTTTCTGAAAGCACCATCAATTTTTGTGGCTTTCTCTTACTCTAATTGGTAGGTTCGGATTTTCAAAATGACAGCTATTATATCAATTCAGATGGCTTTTTATGATATCCAGTATGCATTTAGAATCCTCCCCTTTATAGCTTATTATCCAAAAAGTGAGAGCATCCTTAACTTGAATTCACTAAAATTTCCTATATTTCGATAGAAAAATAGCTGATTAGCTTGAGAAATTAGACGACTAATGCATTTATGAGTTGTATTATAGGCAGTTAATTGATTCCTGAATTTCTACTATTTTTAATGATTGACTCAAAAAGACTGATTATGACACAACAAATACCGACTTTACGAATAGGAGATTTGGAAATTAATCCACCAATTATTCAGGGAGGAATGGGAGTCCGCGTTTCCGGATCGCGATTGGCATCTGCAGTTGCCAACGAAGGGTGTGCTGGCATTATTGCCAGTGTTGGACTTGGAGGTTTCGAAGATTTAAAGGCTTCTGATTTTGTCAGGGTTAATAACGATGCTCTGCGTGAGAAAATCCGTGCTGCGCGATTACTGAGTAAGGGAGTCATTGGTGTGAACGTGATGGTTGTTCTTTCGAATTACGAAGAACTTGTAAAAGTCTGTGTTGAAGAAAAGGTTGATCTAATTATTTGTGGTTCAGGTCTTCCTTTGGATCTTCCAAAACTAACTGCAGGTTCCGGAATAAAACTGATCCCTATCGTATCATCGGCCAGGGCCTTTAAAATCATCTACAATAAATGGAAGCAAAATTATAACCATGTGCCCGATGCTGTGATCCTTGAAGGACCATTGGCAGGTGGTCATCTTGGATTTAATTTTGAGGATGTCGTAGAAGGCAAAACTGCGACACTTGAGCAATTGGTACAGGAACTAATTGATTATGTGCATAATTTGGAAGAGACAATTCCGGTAATAGCAGCCGGAGGAATTTATACCGGAGAAGATATTGCGCAGTTCCTGAAAATGGGGGCCTCCGGAGTCCAAATGGCTACCCGTTTTGTTTGTACCGACGAATGCGATGTACACGATGATTTTAAACAAGCTTACCTGAGCGCTAAAAAGGAAGATATTACCATTATAAAGAGTCCGGTTGGTTTGCCGGGCCGGGTTATAAAAAATAAGTTTGTCGAAAAAATACTGGCAGGAGAAACAATCCCCTTCAGATGCCCACACCATTGTCTCCGCTCCTGCGATCCACGTCGTGCTCCATATTGTATTGCGCGAGTACTCGTGACTGCTTCGAAAGGAAAACTCGATGAATCTTTTGTTTTTGCCGGAGCCAATGCCTACAGGTGTACTGAAATCGTATCGGTAAAAGCGCTTATTGATGAACTTAAAGATGGAATTGCCACAAACCTGTAATTTCTGATTAACTCATTGGATTCATCCAAATCAATTGTTTTTCAATGTTATCGCTGAGTTTGTAATGCTTGATATGACTGGCAATGGTTTCGCCTATGACTTCTATTTGATCGAGATTCCCAATTCCCATTCCGGTCTGGTTGCAGAAATTCAGGTAGCCCACTTTTGCGAAATCAATCCCCATCAACTCAATTGCGACGCGGTCAGCAGCCAGCCAATCGGTACTTGCGACGCATACCCGGTGATCAACCGGAGTCCCGTCATTCGGACCGTTTCCTTCCATCCCTTCAAAGCCGTCAATCAGCGCAAGATGGGGGTGCAATTGTTTGGCAAGTGAATAAAGATTGTAATTAATTCCCCGAAATCCGCTGCCGTGACCTATCGCCTTATCACTTTGTGCGCCTGGTTTACGATTTGAAGTCCAGCTAAATCCGGCATCTTTGATCGGAGCTCCAAATACAATATTCTTGAGTGATAGTGTAGCTAACACACGGTCGTGCGTTTTCATTCTTGCGACAGATACAATATAGGAATCCGGACCAAGTAACACACTCGACATCCGCATGGCGTGAGGTCTGAAATCTTTTTCATCAAAAACATGTAACAACTCATATGGTTGCTGATCGAGATCGACCAGTTTGACCGGGTATTTATTCATGAGCCGGAAATACCCGTAGTTGTCGAAGCCATCAAAAGTCGGACCGTTTGCTGCGGATTCAGCAATGATCACGTTATCCAGTTTTTTAATCGATTTCAGAAACTCCAAAACTCCTTCGAGTGTGTCAACATGGGTAGAGGTTAAGGGTACATTTGTTAAAACGTTGTTGGGTTTAAGCACAACCCGCCGATTCCCGATAGCATCTTTAATCTGTTTTGCAAATGGCTGTAATGCACGAAATGCCAGGTCTGCACGATTATCACCAGTGGTAAGTGCAACAGCGGCTTTTTTAATGATGGGGTCGGGAGAGCGATTTATTGCATAAATACCTGAAATACTGGATGTTGCTATTCCGCCCAGAACAGTAGTCCGGATGAAATCCCGTCGGTTAATTGTACTCATAGATGGTTGTTTTTGGTCCTACGAACTTACTAAATTTATCTGTGCAAATAAAGTTTAGCGTTCGGAGAATGGTTTTTTTAATAAAAAAGGTGGTTTCTGGACACTCTCTTTAAATGTAATTAAAGAAGATCAAAGATTTGCAGATAGATTTCTGTAAATATTATTGAACTCTGTTTGGTAGTATAGTTATGAATGTTTACTTTTGCACTCCAAAATGTTTGAGTTGGCTCTAAAAGTGGAAATGTAGGTTTCCCGCCATCCAAACCCAAATAAATAAATTGTAATTAATGTACGCAATTGTAGAAATCGCCGGACAGCAGTTCAAGGTTGAGAAAGAAAGAAAGGTCTACGTACACCGCCTTCCACAGGATGAGGGAGCAGATGTAGAATTCGA
>JANYLE010000223.1 GCA_025363795.1 Mariniphaga sp.
GACCAATACGCGCCCCAGCGATTTTGGCCATTGTTGACTGTAAAAGCTAAGTGAGTTTAGTTTATTCAGCAATAATTCATTAACCTTTCCTGAAGCGCCGATCCGGCCATCGCGATCGAATGACAATCCTTTCTGCAAAGCCAGTTCATTGAGAACAATGTTTGCCGGTGAAATATCCGAAGCAATCCGGATCCCATTGTGCTCCATTGAAATATTGGTAAATCCCCCAATATTCAGACAGTAATCGAAATCTGGGAAAAGCAGTTGATCACCAATAGGGACAAGAGGTGCTCCCTGTCCGCCCAACGCAACATCAAAGTTCCTGAAATCACAGATTGTCGTAATCCCGGTTTCCGCAGCGTTTGAAGCGCCGTTACCCAACTGAAAGGTGAATTTTTTTTCCGGCTGATGAAAGATTGTATGTCCATGTGAAGCGATAAGTTGGGGAACCTCTTTCCCAGCAAGAAATCTGGCAGCAAGTTCTCCCGTGTACCGGCCATACTCGTTATGCAGCATCAAGAACTCCTCTGCACCCAGGTGAGGTGCTTCCTTTAGCTTTTCGATCCATTCCGTAGGATAGGGAATTGTTTGTGCCCCGACTATTTCGTAGTCCCAGTTCTTTCCGGAATCTGAGAAGCGGCAAAGTGCGAGATCAATTCCGTCGAGCGATGTGCCCGACATAATGCCAACTGCTAATGTGTTCATTTGAATATTATTGCTTTATACTCGGCCTTATTATCCTTGCTATCTGTTACCATTAATCTGAGAAGATGCGTTTTCCCGAAAGTCATCCTGGTCTTATCAAAAGTATAGGTAAGTGAACTTGATTTTGGATCATACACGAAAAGTACCCATTTCCCGTCAATTTCGCCACGGTAGGATTTAATTCCCGAAAAATCGTCTGTGATTTTAAATTGCACTTTGGATTTGTCGGTCAGCGTTTTTTTATCCTTGATACTTAAGGAGACAATAACCGGGGGTGTTTTATCGACTGCAATTGAAAAACTGCCAAAGAGATAGGTTTTCACGGTGACCCATCCTCCCGAATATTCGCCTCCAACTGCAGATTTCTTTTCTGACGCCGGATCGACAAAGGCAATCAGCGCTTTGCTCCGATACTCTTCGGGCAGACCGTCGCATTTTATCGAAAGCGTGTAAGGTTTTTGCAAAGGGACGAATTTGGAATGCACCTGCTGAAGCGCCGAATAGCAACCTGCAGGTTTTGGCCCGGATTTATAAACGAATCCCAGGTCATCATACAGGGCGCCTTTGGGTATTTCGACCTTGATATTATCCGTTTCGAAATCATTAGATTGATCAAAATCGAAGTGTTTGGTTGCAAACGGATTATTCGCCGGTTTTGATGATTTTTTGCTGACGGTTCTGAACTTCAGGCTTGTTCTGTTTTTGAATGCGTCACTGACAACGATCTCGAATTCATGTCCTTTCCCGTCATCCAGGTTTAAAATACCATTTTTGTTGGCCGGATCGTAGATGTCAAGGTGATTTCCCGGTTGCCTGTACAGCCGCTGAATCCAGCGATGCGATTTCAGATACTCTTCGTAATCGGCCTGTGAATTGGAATACCTTGTGTCGTCAAATGAAAAACTTTCCATTTTAAAACCAAAAACTTGTTTTCCATCACATATCAGCGTGGCCGAGTAAATTCCGATTTTTAACCCGACACCACTTAAATAGTCTTCAGCCTGAATTCCAAATTCTATTTTGCCATAAAGTTCAATGGGGAGATTTGCTTTCAACCGGTAGCCACCCGGGACTGAAACTGTTTCGTATCTTCTTTTAATGCGGTCCTGACCGACATTACTGTTTGGAGATAAAGGGTATACATTGATTGCTGTAATTTTAGGGGCGCTGTTGTCTTTGATACCAATATTATAAAGTATTGGATTGTAGGCTCTCTCTGATTTTGTGTCCCTGATTTCGAAATGAAGATGGGGTCCACCTGAACTGCCTGAATTTCCAGACCATGCAATGATATCTCCTTTTCTGAAATTGAATTCACCCGATGACGGGGTAAGTGTTACCTGGAAACTCTCCCGGTGGTATTGCTGTTCTTCAACGTATTCCTGTATTTTGGGTTGAAATCGTTCAAGATGACCGTAAACCGACGTTGTACCGTCAGGATGATTCATATATAATGCATTACCATATCCGGTAGCTGAAATGCCTATTCTTGAAATATAGCCGTCCTTTACCGCCAATACAGGCAATCCGGTTCTTCCCTGTGTCCGGAAATCGAGACCTGAATGGAAATGGGATGGCCTTAATTCGCCAAAATCTCCTGAAAAAAAGTAGGGGGGATGTAGCGGAGCTATAAACGAATCATTACCAGGGATCTTTTGTGCATGCAGCTCAGAAAACAAACAAAATATTAGTAGTGAAAATGATAAAACAACTCTCATAATTAGCAAATTTCAAACAATCGGCTAAAATAGTAAACTTTTAAAAGCTTTATGGGGCAATAAAATGGTTGGGAAATTTTTGCAATATGATTAAAATATTAACTTTGTCTCTGTAAACGACAGGTATGACAGAGCGCGAGACTGATTTATTGGGAGAGTTTAAAGTTAAGCTCGATAAACTGATCAATATTCATTTGCGAATGAAAAGGGAAAAACAGCTGTTAATTGAGGAACAGTCGCAATTGAAAGAACAGATCAGGTTGCTCACTTTAAAGAATGAGGAACTGGTCAAAAACAAGGAAGATCTGAAGTTTGCAAAATCATTGCTGGGTGCGGATGAGGATTCGCATGAGGCGAAAATAAAGATAAACAGATTAGTGCGGGAAATAGATAAATGTATTGCTCTGTTGAATAAGTAATACAACTTGCTATGGATGATAAACTTTCGATTAATATCAATATAGCCGACCGATTGTATCCTTTGAGAATTGATCGCAAAGAAGAGGAGAGTATTCGGAAAGCAGCGAAAATTATCAACGAAAAGGTAGTTCAATATAAGCAAAAGTACGGGTCGAAAGACTTACAGGATTGTCTTGCAATGGCAACATTGCAATTTGTAATTCAGAAATTTGACACCGAAAAACGTATTGATAATTCGCCTTTGGTCGATGAATTGGAAGTGATGAATGATTTTCTGGCAGAGTTTCTTGAAAAGGAAAGTTAGATTTTGAATTCTAATATAGACCCGCATCTTTTAATTATCCTGGCTGATCGACACAAGTTGATCCGGGTGATTTTAATTTGCGGTATTTTTTTGTTAAACCTTTAATTGTATTTTACTAATGACAATAACTATCGCGGTCATTGTTTCACTGCTGGTAGGAGGTACTGCTTCCTATTATCTATGGGAGATGATACTGACAAACAAGAAGCAGAAATTGCTTGCTGATGCTGAGATTCAGGCTGAAATGCTCAAGGAGAAGAAAATGCTCCAGGCTAAGGAAAAATTCATTCAGCTTAAATCGGATCATGAAAGCTATATCAATGAGCGAAATCTTAGGATTGCAGGCTCAGAGAACAAGCTAAAACAGAAGGAGACTATTTTCCTTCAACGGAAAGAGGAACTTCAGCGCAGTATTAAAGAGTTGGAAAATTCCGAAAGGGAGATTGATACCATTCGCGAGAACCTTAATATCCAATTGGAGTTGGTGGAGCAGAAAGAAGAGGAGATGGCTAAGCTGCATAAACAACAGGTTCAGCAACTCGAAGCTCTTTCCGGGATATCAGCTGACGAGGCGAAAGCTCAACTAACTGATTCATTGAAAAATGAAGCAAAAACGGAAGCGATGTCGTTCATTCAGGAGATTATGGATGAAGCTAAAATGACAGCCAATAAGGAAGCTAAGAAAATTATCGTCAAATCGATACAACGTGTTGCTTCCGAAACGGCCATCGAAAATTCGGTCACTGTTTTCCATATTGAGAGTGACGAAATCAAAGGCAGGATTATCGGACGTGAAGGACGAAATATCCGTGCACTTGAAGCAGCTACCGGTGTTGAAATCATTGTGGATGATACCCCTGAAGCTATTGTTCTTTCAGCATTCGATCCGGTAAGACGCGAGATTGCCCGTTTGGCACTTCATCAGCTTGTTACTGATGGTCGTATCCATCCTGCACGTATTGAGGAGGTTGTGAATAAAGTTAAGAAGCAGATTGAGGAAGAGATCATTGAAACCGGTAAACGGACAACAATCGATCTTGGGGTGCATGGTTTGCA
>JANYLE010000274.1 GCA_025363795.1 Mariniphaga sp.
GTTGAAGCCATAATCTACCTTTTCGTAGTGGGCAAGCCGGATCAGCTCGGTAAGAGCCACCAGTTTTTGCTCAGCAAGTTTATATTTCTTCGCCGCAACCAGCGCTGCAATATAAAAACCACATATAAATGGCCAGATTCCACCGTTATGGTATTCGCCCGGATTATTATAGACTGCATATCGCAACATCCAGTCAGGATCTTCGGGTTTTATATAAGGGAAGAAATTAGGAGGAAGATCAACTGCCAGTTCACCGTTTTTTCTCATCTCCTTGCACTCTTCTTCGATCCAGGCAATCATCTCTTCTGCCCTCGAAATCGAAGCTAAACCGGAGAGAATGGCAAGACTATTCCCAAGCAGGTCAAATCGTTCGCTGCTATGAATTTTATAAGACCAGAATGCAAAATATGGTTTGTGTTTTACGACCAAACCTTCAGTTACATGATGATGAACTGAGTCTGGCGCAATTGTAAACCGGCTCATATCATGGCGCATCTTTTCCGCCCTCTCGTCATGACCTAATATCCTGAGGTAGCTATACACCACAGTATTCACAAACAGTCCATAACCGGTGACCCATTGTTCGTCGCGCCAGTCACTGGTGGGTTGTTGGGCAACCAATTGCCGGTCTGACGGACTTTGATATTCCATCCAGACCAATGCTTTGCTTACCGCTTCCTCCAAAAAGTCAATTCTACCTGTTACTTTTCTGAAAATGCCGACTGCAAGCAAAAACAAAGGCGTTGTATCGCTTGATCCGCGATCTTCTTTGTCGTGAACAAGGGAAGGGATATGACCTCTTAAGGTTTGATTTTTTGCGAGTGTCTCTAATACTGTTTTTATGCTTTCAATCAGCTTTTTATTCTCTGATACAGCAATTCCCAATATTGAAAACATCAGGTCTCTTGTATAAGGCTCAGGATATCCCCAGCCAGCTGTGCGGGGAAGTCCGTGGAAAGGACCATGCGCATTGTGAAGCAGCACTTCCTGGGCGGCCTTCTTCGCCTTTTCTATCTCTTGCCAGTTTATAGGTTCCATGATACTAATTTGCTAATTAGTTAATGGGTTAATAAGCTAATGGATGGATTTGTAAAAACGAGTCCTTTCTTATTAGTATATTAGCCCATTAGCATGTTATTTTATCCCTAATTTATCGCCGATTATTTGAACAAAGTTTTTGGCAACCACGCGGTAATCAAAGAATTCAACTGCGCGTTCTCTTCCTGCTTTGCCCATTTCTTCACGTAATGGCTGATTGGTCATCAGCTCCATCAGATATTTTGCAATATCATCTACACTCGCACGGTAATCGACAGTTCGTGGTTGATTAAATATTACCTTGTGTTTATTCTCGAAACCCGATTCACTGCCAAGAATTACCTCGTCAACGACTATTTGCCGGGCGACCTTAGCCATAAAAGCGGTTTTGCCCTGAATAAGTGTATCGAGCATTCCCATTGCATTGATTCCAATTACCGGTTTACCGCATGCACCGGCTTCAACTTGCGGCATTCCGAAACCTTCGAGCCTCGATGGAGCTGCATAAATATCGCATGCTCCAAGCAGATAAGGCATAAAATTACGGGAAATTGTATTGGTGGCATAGGTCACATTCTTTTCAATACCCAGTTGGGTGGCCATTTCAAGGTCTAACAGGTTTTGAACTTTTGTTCGTGGTTGTGGCCATACCTTGCAGACATATTTCCAATTGGGAGCTTTCTTATCTATGATGGCTAACGCCTGCATTACTTCCTGTGCCCCTTTTGAGGCAGCATCGCCGCCAATAGTGAGGATCATGATCTGTTCCGGAGTAACTCCCAACGCTTCACGCACAGCCAGTATCTTCGGATCATTCTTATCAAACGGCTTGAATGAGTCAGTGTCGCAGCCTACAGGTAATACTTCAATTTTACTTGCCTCAATGCCGTCGCGGATATACATCTCCTTAACCCAGTTAGAGGTTACCAATATAAGTGGAAGCGCATTTAAGATCTCCTGGTAGTTGGCAATATAACCATCGGCGACAAGCCATGGGACAGGTTGTATTCCAAATCTCTGGGGATGAAGCACCAACTGTGGTGTGTGCCCCCAGTAACCGACTCCAACCACTACATCTGGTTTGTACCAGCGGTAGTACCATTCTTTTTCCTGTGCCGATTCAAAATGAACTGCGTGAGTATCAACACCCATTTCTGTTAATCCTTTATAAAGCAAATCTCCCTGTGTTGCAAGGCCACCCGGTGAAGGTGGGTAATCGTATAATACAAGTACTTTCATTAGAAAAATATATTAAAAAGGTTCTTATTCGTCAGAAGCTGAATCCTTTCTGTTTCTCATACTTTTGAAAACCAGAGGAAGATGAGTTTATGATATTTTTTTATTTGTCAGCCAATGCATTGCATCTTCTGAATTTGTAAATTGCCAGAATGATTCGCCTTTGGGAGTTGTTTGTGCTTCCCAACTCTCCTTATCGAATCCGTAATTATCCGTAATGATGCTGTATTTCCTTAGCCAGATGGGTTTGGTCAACAGCCGATATATATTAGCCGATTCAATGGGCTTTGGATAATACTCCTTATTCCCATCTTCATAAGCAAATGACCAAAGTTCGCCGGCAGATATTTTATTTACATGCCACAGTTTGATAACGGCTTTGCCAATTTCTTCGTGTCTTGCATGTCTTGTATATTCTCCTGAAGGATTATGCGAAATGATCAAATCGTAATGCTTTGCCGGCAATAAATTCAATATTGCTTGTTCAACCTCATGTTCATCCAATGGCTTTTGTTCTGGTCCATCATCAAGATCACCCATTTTCCCCTTAGCTCCAAGTTTTTTTAGCTCATTAAAGAACCGGGGAGCGCGGTCCGCATCGTTTCCTCTGCAAAGCGAAATGACAAATACGTTCCATGAAGGATGGCTTAGAATGGTTCCCCCTGTCCATAATATTTCATCATCGGGATGAGCAACGATAACCGCAACTGTTTTTATTTCTTTACTATCCATTTTCTGAACGCTGTAATTAAAACCTGAGACAAATTCACAATGACTAATTTTTCGGATCGGCAGAATAAATGCTTTTCCTTTGTTTTGTGCTTGTTATAATATGATGTAACGGAACTTTAGGTTGCTGATCAAAAACCTGGTACTTTTCGATGGTAAATCTTGCCATGAGATAACTTTCAGTTGATTCTGCACCCTGATTGAGATTTACGTTGTGCTCTTCCAATCCGTCATAACAACCACCTGTGCAAGGATTGTAAATGATCTGATGCAGGCGGTTATTGCCTAAGAACCAGTTGAAAGCAACAACGAGTTTGCTCTTGTAATCTTCGTTGCCAAAGACGTCGTAAAATCTACTTAAGGTCATGATGGTACCGGTGACATCAATGGGTTGTTCACCAAATTTGCCGGCTTCGTGTCCTTTTTGCAACCAGTTTTTATTTGAGATTACTTCTATCCCGTTTTCGTTGAATGTTTGCGACAACAGGAAACCGAACGAGGAGAGTGCAATCTCTTTATAAGTTGATTTTCCTGTTATTATCCATGCATATAATAGGGCTTCCGGTAAAATACTATTGGCATAAGTCATATAACTCTCGAACCATTCCCAGTCTTTGGACGATTCATGTTTATACATCAGGACCAATCTGTCTGCCAACATTTTAATAAGCCGCGAATTCGCCACTATTTCTGATTTATTGTCATAATAGTACAAGCCCTTAATGGCAAAAGCCATCGCTCTTGGAGAATGCATCGCTTCAATGTGAGGAAATGCTTTCTGCACGATCGTTTTGGCCTTCGAAACAAGGTTAGATGGTAACAGTGCTTTTCTTGCAATAAGATATCCCAATGCTTCTATCGCTCTGCCATTGGCATCTTCCAGATTCGTATTGTTCTGATCTGTAAATTTCTTATCCTTATCGACATAGTTTAAGAAATTACCGGAAGGTTGCAGGCAATAATTGATAAAATTCAAATACGTTTGTAAATAAGCTAAATCTGATTTATCTGCAGTCAATTCATAATGCATACACATTGCCGTTAAAGCTCTCGCATTATCATCCAATGTATATCCGGATTCAAGATCGGGCTGATTAATCTTCGAAAACTGAATCATCCCAAAGTCAGTTGTCATATGCTTGATATGTCCCAGGTTAATTACAGGGAGATTATACCTGATTGTAACC
>JANYLE010000357.1 GCA_025363795.1 Mariniphaga sp.
TAAAGGTAACAGAACAGTTCCAAAACGGAAAATCTGAAATTTGGTAAATACATGCTTGCATTTCCATTTTTTCCGCATGGAACAGCAACCGAATGGATACAATCAGTGATTAACCTTGTTATATTGTTCCAACTACGCTAATGATCTTCAATCCTTTGCCTGAAATGAGGCATTATGCCTTTACGATCATTTTGCCCGTATTTTCGCCTTTAAATAATCCGAGCAGGGCGGTCGGTAATTGGTCGAAACCTTCAACAATTGTTTCTGTGTATTTTAGTTTTCCTTCCTTTATCCATTGTGCCAACTGCTGAATCCCTTCGGGGAAACGGCGTTGATAGTTGCTCACAATAAAACCTTGCATTAATACGCTCCGGGTAAGTAACATGGGCTGCAAACGGGGTCCCATTGAGATCTTTGCACTTTCGTATAACGATATTTGTCCGCATAAAGGAATCCGGGCGTGAAAGTTTAGGTTGCTAATCACCGCATCGGAGATTTCGCCTCCAACATTATCGAAATAGACATCAACACCATCCGGACATAGTTTGGAAATTGCGAGCCGAATGTTAGGTGTCGTCTTATAATTGATGGCTTCGTCGAAACCAAATTCTTCTTTCAGCAGTTTTGTCTTTTCATCTGATCCTGCAATCCCGATAACACGACATTTCTGAAGCTTGGCGATCTGTCCGACCACCACTCCAACAGCACCGGCTGCGCCTGAAACGACAATTGTCTCACCGGCTTTGGGTTTGCCAATATCCATTAACCCAAAATACGCCGTTAAACCGGGCATTCCGAGGATGCCTAAGTAATTACTTGCAGGTGCAATCGTTGCATCAATCTTTTGCAGATCTTTTGCTGAAGCAACAATTTGAGTGCGCCAGGGTAAGCGTCCTAAAACGAGATCATCAACTTTAAAAGCGGGCGATTTGCTTGCTGTAACTTTTGCTACAACTCCGCCTTCAATGGGTAGTCCCAACTGGAACGGCGGGGTATATGATTTTGCATCATTCATGCGGCCTCGCATATAGGGATCGACGGAATAATACAGGCCTTGTAAAAGCACTTCTCCATTCTGAATCTCAGGTAAAACGGTGTTTTCGAAACGAAAATTGTCAAGTGTGGCTGCGCCAACGGGTCTTGATGCGAGTACAATCTGCTGTGTTTTCATCGGTGTATGATTTGATTTTTAAAGGTCAGATGGAATTTGCATGAAAACTATTATCATTTCGATTTGTGATAATGGAATCATGCTCATTTCATATTATAAAATTAGTCCAGTGAAGTTAGTATTTATTTCAACGTTATTCGCTATTAAATAAGGCTTGTTTGATTATTATGAAATGATTTTTTCAAGGATAAAAATAAAATGGTCTAATTGTTTAGGTTGACTCTAAAAAAAAGCGAATGTTTTCCATGGAAATCTGCTCCTTCGACATTCCAGGGCGTTTTTCATGTTTTCGTAAAAGAATATTCTCGCCGGCCAGTAATTTTGACGACTCAAAGGCAACCATCTGACGATGCTTGTCAGTTAGTCCGCTGTTTGTTTTCCTGTTTTGATGAGTTGTTGCCATGATAAAAGGTTGCTTTAAATTGTTCCACAGTTAAAGCCATTTTACTTTTCTCCTTTATCTTCGTCGAGATTGCTGTTTTCGTCGCCACCCAGACTGTAGTAGTTATTCTCTTCGTCTTCGCTTCCAATATCCTCCTGGTCGTCATCCAGTTCCGCGCCTGGAACATCAAGATCGTCACCTGTTTTATCTCCTGGCTTTTTGACTTTGGGTATGGTTTCCTGATTTTGATTCTCTGTAACTTTGTCGTTGTAGTATATATCGTCAGTTGGAGGATAGGTTGGATAACCCGGAAATGTATTTCCATCCTCTTCGAATGGGATTACAGTCTGGATCTCTTTCTCAACAATTGGATGTATGGATTTTGATTCGTCCCCAACTTTTTTTAGCAGGTGTTTTTTATTTTCTGATGATTTCATCGTATTTATAATTTAATAATAAAAGCATCGTTTATCAACGATGTGATAAACGATGTCTTTTTTTGGAAATGATTATAATTCAGAAATAAGCTTGTGTAGTTCTTCTTTGGATTTACCAAGTTTTATTTGAAGTTTTCCAAACATTTCGTCTTTTTTACCTTCAGCAAACAAAAGATCGTCGTCTGTTAAAGTTGCAAATTTCTGTTTGAGCTTCCCTTTTTGCTCATCCCAGTTTCCTTTTAGTTCTGTCGTATTCATATTTTGAATTTTAAACTGTGAATGAATTTTCACTTGTTAAAGGTGGCTACATTAAATCGGAAATGTCTTACACAATTCCAAATGAAAGTTACATAATTCACACCTTTTTGGGGTGTCATACGTTATCTATTGGTATCCGTTTAAGTCGGGGGATTTGATTTGAGGCGAGGATAATCTGGAACAGGCTATAAATATAAAAAGTTGGTGCCTCCGCACCAACTTTTAAGCTCACTACTCATAAAAAAATTAAAACTAAACATTAGAACCAAACAACTCATAATTGAGTAGTTCTAAATTTCTTTAAATTCGATTTAAACCTTTTATTTCTTTTTTGCATTTGTCTTTAAACCCCAAATCTCGACATGTGCCTTTTTATCTTTGCGGTTTTGAACTGTTTTATAAACGAATACAATTTTCTTTAAGTTACGTTCGCCACCATTTAAATCAATGACACGGCTTTCGCCTTTTACCTTGATTGGAAAATTTACCTTGATATTTTGCTTGTCGCCACTTTCGTAGAATACTTCAAGATCCATCAAATGGATCGGTTCATTCTTTACTCTGAATTTGATAGCAGCAAACCGGTCAGCTCCTAAAATGACAATTTCATCGCGGTCTCTTTGAAAGTCAACAACTGTTTCACCGATTTTGTGCCACCCGGCTTTGTCGCTTGTAATTACTGCGGTCTTTTGCGCAATTGCTGTACTAAAACTTCCAGCTATTGCAAGTAAAATAATAACAACTGCTTTTCTCATCTTAACCTGATATTAATTTTAAAAATCTAACACTACAAAGATGAGGGATGCAATACGTCTAATTGTTATAGAACTTTTGTCAAAAGTTATAACATTCACACATTTTTTGGATGCCAGGTTAGCCTGATTATAGATTAATACGTTGGGAAATTAAACTTTAGGAAATTCCTGAATTACTTTGAATATTCCATTTATGAGCATCTGAACGGCTAGAACAGTTAGAATGAGCCCCATGATTTTTGATACAACCAGGATCAGGGAAGGACTCAGTTTATCGGCAATTTTTTTGCTTAGGATAAACATCCAGTAGGTGATGGCGCACACCACTGCAAAGACCAGGATGATAAAAAGGGTGTATAAAAAACTATTGGCTTCACCTACGAAGTTCATAGCTGTAGATATTGTCCCCGGACCAGAGAGTAGCGGAATGCCTAAAGGCGAAATTGCCATATCCTCGTAAGACTCGAGCGAGAGCTTCTTTTTTATTTGTTGTTGGGCTTTGGCTTTTCTACCCGTAAGCATGTCATATCCGATGAAGAATACAATGATTCCTCCGGCAATCTGGAAAGCCGGAAGTGTAATGCCAAACATTTTAAATATTAGGTGGCCGAAAAGACTGAATATCGCAATGATAATAAAAGCGACAAGGACTGCTTTGAAGGCAACTTTTTTAATAATGTATTCATCGGCATCGCCCACAAGTGACAAAAAAACAGGTGTACTGCCAATTGGATTCAACATTGCAAAAAAACCGAGGAATACAGTTGTAAGAAGTAAGGTAAGGCTCTGCATATTATAAATAATTGAAGGCTACAGGTATTAAGTCTGAAGCGGTATTAAACTGAAGCGAATAAGCTTGGTGAC
>JANYLE010000326.1 GCA_025363795.1 Mariniphaga sp.
CATCCGGATTGGCAAACAGTTCGAGAATGCTCATCCTGGATACCACTGTGCGTCCAAATGCAATTTTTCCGGGTACCGAAAAACGCAGAAAATCTAAAATAATTGTACTTTTTTTCATAAAATTTTTGTTTTCAAATTAAACATAGCTACTAAATTCAGCAAAATATATTTATTGAATTTGATTTGAGAGTCTCTTTTGTACGTACTTACCATTATACCGATCAACATTTACCCGATGTTGGTCGACATTGACCGTATGTTGATCAACATTCGTCCGATGTTGATTAGCATTGACCCTATGTTGACTGACATTCATCGTATGTTGATTAGCTTTCGCCCGATGTTGTTCAACATTCACCGGATGTTGATTAGCATTTGCACTATGTTGATCAACATTCTTCCGATGCTGACTGACATTCCTTCTGTGTTGATCAGCATTCCTGGTGTTCTTTCGATATTCAGGGGCATAACCATTTCACATATAGGGGTTACAAAAATAACAGGGGTAATGGGTACATCAATTATCAATGCGTACAAAATGCATGTACGATTCTACAAATACCTATTATTTATAACACAAATCAAGCTGACTGGCGTCAGAATATCTAATTAAAGTGGGAATAGGATGCGTTAAACGCTATGCTTTTGTCGCCATACGGAAGGCGTTTCGGCGGTAATTTGTTTGAATTGACGGCTAAAGTTGGAAGCTTCGCTATAACCGACCAATTCAGCAATTTGAGCCAGGCTGTAATGAGGATAAGCGAGGAGCAATGATTTGGCTTCCTCAACGCGCAGGTTGTTGATCCAAAGGTTAAAATTCATCCCTTCATTGTTGTTGATAAATGTGGAAAGTGTTGTCCGGCCTATTTTGAGGTATTGCGCCATATCCTGGATATTTACGCCATCACCCAGGTAATATTTATCCTCCAGGATTTGCTTTTTTAATTGAAGCCAATTAATTCGTTTATTAGTTTTCTCAAATTCGTCCCTATTGTTTTCCTGAACACAGATAGCCGGCTCGATAAAGATAAAGGTGCGCGGATATTGAATGTAATAGATGCCAAACCCCAGGTAGAAAATGGTATAAATGATGGTAAATGTCAATTCCCACTGATTTGAGAATAAAAAACACGACATACCTGAACCAATGCCAATTGAAAGTGCGGCATAATAGCAATACCTGACCCCCGGAAGATGTAACCGGAGGTTATCTGCAAAATAGTTATCAATCTTTTTTTCAAACAACTGCTCCTGTCTGTAAAACAAGCGGGTTAAATACACTAACTGAAAGATATAAAAGAGTAGAAAGAGCTCCCTTACAAAAATTGCAGGGTGAAATGCCGATTGTCTTAGTTCGTCAAAGCTTGCTATTTCCGGATCTCCCCATCTGTTTGAAACCAAAAAGTACAGAATGAGCAAGCTTAGTACTGGTGCTATTTGTTTGATTAAATAACTCTTCGTGTTGAATTGTGGTTTTAAAAGAATAATCAACGTAATTGCAAACAAAGTTGCCTGCAACGATGACATTGTCAAAATCTCCATTGATATAAAATTATCAGGCGATAGATCAAATGCCAATACAAAGATGTTGAGGATTGCCAATAACAAGTATGCGCCTGCCAGAAACCGCAACGACAGGCGGTAATTATTCAAACCTTTATTGGGTGGAAGCGGCAATGCTAAAAAGAAGATAGCCATTGCACTACATTCCATAATAAAGGCTGTGTTTACAATCGAAAGTGCATTATGATACGTCATTGAGGTTGATTTATATCCGGTAATACCTTATTGACTATGTATAAATTAATTACAAATTTAAAAAAATACGACAAAACTCCATTATTAAAATATATCTTGTAAACTACTTCTATTGCGATTAAGTAAGAAATCAATTGCCCGCCATTTCATAGATAATGAGCACAATTGGTTAGGTTTTTTTGATGTGATATCTGGATGTTGATCAGTCTATTATACCGGAATATCCAGCATGGTCCAAATTCAGGAAGATTACCCGGCGAAACGGTACAGAAAAATCAACCATGGAATTCGCCAACCGTTATTGTAATCCATCCTATGATAGCTTTGTTTTTGAAATGATATCCATTCGGAGATTAAAAAGATAGGCCATCCCGATAACTATCCATTTGCATGCGCTTTTCAGCCTTTTCGAAACAGCAAATGCTAATTGCGAAATGCAGTTTTTGATTTTATTGTCTGACAGAAACAAATTGCTTTTCGTTAGGCTGGAAATATGGAAGGGATTTCGCTGGAATCAGCTTTCAGACCTGGATCTTTGCAAAAAGAGAGAGAGATTTGGACCTGAATTCCCTTACTTTTTCACACTTACCGGTTAATAGTTACGCTTGAACATTGTATAATCTTCAAAAGATATTGGACAGATTGTACAATTTTACGATTCAATGAAAGCTCGCCGGCCATTGATTATATAAAAGTTTGTGGCTTTGAATCCATTGTCAAATAATTATTTGTAATTTTATGACTCTTTAGCAACAATATATTAAGAACCTTTTCAATTATGAAGAAGAAGAAAAATACGGTACTGTATCTCAGTATTTTGGGTGTTGTAGTGATTGTCGTGCTCCTCATTGGGAAGAAAGCAGGTTGGTTTGGTAAAGAAATGGCGGTGAAAGTTGCTACTGAAAAAGTCGTAAAGAAAGATATAACCGAAATTATTACTGCCAACGGTAAAATAGAACCACAAAAACAGGTTAAAATTAGTCCGGAAGTACCAGGAGAAATCATTGAACTTCCCGTAAAGGAAGGAGATGAGGTAAAACAGGGCGATTTGTTGGTGGTTATTCGGCCGGATATTTATATTTCGGCCCGGAATCGAAATGATGCCGCACTCAGCAGTCAGAAAGCCCGATTGGCTCAGGCTGAAGCACAACTTGTAGAAAAAGAACTTAATTACAAAAGGTCGAAGCAACTTTTTGATAAAAACACTATTGCCAAATCGGATTTCGAAACCATTGAAGCAGCCTATAAAGTTGCACAGTCGGAAGTACAAGCTGCCCGCTTTTCAATTAAAAGTGCCGAATCCAGTTTAAGTGAGTCGCAGGAAAACCTCACAAAAACAAAGATTTACTCCCCTATTTCGGGAACTGTTTCGAAACTGAATGTCGAACAAGGTGAAAAGGTAGTTGGAACGAATCAGTTTGCAGGTACCGAATTAATGACCATTGCCGACCTGAGCAAAATGGAAGTGAAAGTGGAAGTCAACGAAAATGATATCGTGAATGTAGAGAAATCAGATACAGCCAATGTAGAAATTGATGCCTACCTGAAACGCAAATTCACAGGTCAGGTAACCGAAATCGCCAGTTCAGCAAATGTATCCGGAACTTCAACAGACCAGGTGACTAATTTCAATGTAAAAATCCTGTTATTGCAGGACTCTTATAAGGACCTTTTAGCAACCAACCCTCAGCGTTACCCATTCCTTCCGGGAATGTCAGCAACTGTCGAGATCCGCACCGAAACGCGCCGCGGAGTAATCTCTGTTCCGATTCAGGCTGTCACAACCCGATCAAGTACCGGTGCATCGAAAAAGGATGAGACGAAACTGGAGACAGAGGATGAAGCAGCCAAATCAAAAGACGAAAAAGTCACCCCTAAAGACCCTGAACAATTTGAAGTCGTATTTGTAAACCGGAAAGGGTTTGCCCGCCAGGTGAAGGTTAAAACCGGTATCCAGGATAATACAAACATTGAAATCATTGAAGGACTTACACCTGAGGATGAAATCATTGTAGCGCCATACGGCCTGATCTCAAAAACATTAAAAGACTCAGCATTGATAGAAGTCGTCAAGATTGACGATTTATACAAAGTAAAAAAATGACAATTCAGCGTTTAATGCACATTACCCTGTTGGTAGACGATTACGACAGGGCAATCAATTTTTATACGCAGAAACTCAATTTTACACTCATCGAAGACACCATTTTAACCCCTTCAAAACGTTGGGTATTAATTGCGCCACCAGGTTCAGGTGAATGTTGTCTGCTGCTTGCAAAAGCTGACAGTGAGGAACAAAAGAGCCGAATCGGGAATCAAACCGGCGGAAGAGTTTTTTTGTTTCTGCAAACCAATGATTTCAGGCAGGATTTCGAGAACCTTAAAATGAAAGGTGTTGAAATTGTCCGAGAACCCAGCATCGAAGCTTACGGAACGGTGGCAGTTTTTGCCGATCTCTATGGCAATCTTTGGGACTTAATCGAACCTTCCGGCAAATGATGACATGATCTACGACCGAAAGATAGGACGGAATAATGCATAGTTGGATCTTTTGCTGATTAAAGTCTAAGCAGAGTCCCGATTATTGGGTACTTTCGTTGTTCAATTTATTACTGAGTGGAGATGCTTCAAAAGATTGGTCGTATAATCAGATGGTTTTTCATCAAGCTATTGCTGGTGCCTGTCTATTTTTACAAATATGCCATTTCACCGATGACATCTGCCTCTTGTCGCCATATTCCAAGTTGTTCAGAATACGCTGTTGAAGCACTAAAGATTCATGGTCCAATTAAAGGTATCTATCTGGCAACAAGACGGATATTGAAATGTCACCCTTGGGGAACCCATGGCTATGATCCTGTTCCTCCTAAAATTAAATGAGAACAAAAATTGTGGTTCATCGGTTACAGTTATCATTTATACCGTATCGTTCCTATTATCAAGTCAATTAAAGTAGATAGATGAAAAGATTTTTATTACTGTCATTAATAAGCGGAATATTACTTTCGGGTTGCATCTCCGGAACCCAGAAATCAAAAAATAAAACACTGTTTGTTAGCATATTGCCATTGAAGTATTTTGCCGATAAAATTGTTGGTGACAACTATAAAGTTGAAGTTACCGTACCTCCGGGAGTAGGTCCCGAAACCTATTCTCCCACTCCCAAACAAATGATTTTACTTGGGGAGGCTAAGGCCTATTTTTCTATTGGATACCTCGGTTTTGAACAAGCCTGGCTTGAAAATTTCAAATCTACGAATCCTCAGCTGCAGATTTTTCCAACAGCAAAAGGGATTGATTTGATTCGTGGCGAGGAAGAACATGGAGATCATTCTCATTTTCAGGGAGTCGATCCACATATCTGGTCATCGCCCAAGGAGGCCCGGATTATTGCCCAGAATATCTTTGACGGAATAATTCAAATTGACCCTCAAAACGGTGACACTTACCGGAAGAACCTTGATCTGCTTCTTGCTGAAATTAGTAAAGTCGATTCGACTGTGACGCAACTGCTTTCGAAAGCAACTTCCAAGAAATTTCTCCTCTTCCACCCTGCATTGGGCTACTTTGCGCGTGATTACGGACTTGAACAGCTGGCAATTGAATTTGAAGGGAAGGTTCCTTCACCAAAACATCTGCAAACCATTATAGATGCTGCAAAATCTGGAAATATCAGGATTGTGCTGATTCAGAAAGAATTTGATAAGCAGAATGCAGAAATTATTGCTAAAGAGACAGGCAGCAAAATTGTCCAGATTGATCCGCTCGACTACAACTGGCCGGAACAGATGATTTCAATTGCCGAAAAACTCTCAAATACGGTTCAATAAAATTATAATTGATGGACTCATTAGTCGAAATACGTAATTTATCAGCAGGTTACGGACAAAATATCGTATTGCATGAAGTAAACCTCTCAATCAGGCAATTCGACTTTATTGGTGTGATCGGACCGAATGGCGGGGGAAAAACCACTTTGCTCAAAGCACTTCTTGGCCTACTTCCTCCTTTGTCCGGTGAAATTGTCTTCGATGAATCAATGACAGAAGGAAACTCCCACCGAATAGGTTATCTTCCTCAAATCAACAATATCGATCGCAAATTTCCGGTAACGGTGTTTGATGTTGTCCGGTCAGGATTAATGTCCAGAAAGCGATTAATTGGCCGCTACAACAGTGAAGAGAATGACCGGGCAAATGATCTGATGACCGAAATGGGCATCTCCGGAATACGCACCAAGGCGATTGGCGAACTCTCGGGTGGACAGATTCAGCGGGCGCTTTTGTGCCGTGCGCTTGTCAATAGCCCGAAGTTATTGGTATTGGATGAGCCCAACACCTATGTTGATAACCGTTTTGAACGGGAACTGTATGAAAAATTGAAGGTTCTGAATGAAAAGCTGGCAATCCTGCTGGTTTCGCACGATCTGGGAACCATTTCGACCTACGTCAAATCGTATGCCTGTGTAAATAGTTCATTACATTATCATTCCGGAAATAAAGTAACACCGGAACTACTAAGATCTTACGAATGCCCGATCCAGATCATCACGCATGGAGAAATTCCCCATACAGTTCTTTATAACCATAAATCCTGATGGAAAACCTGATTGAATTATTCAACTTTGGATTCTTTAGAAATGCATTTATTGCTGCATTTATTGCAAGTATAACCTGTGGTATAATAGGAACTTATATTGTTTCGCGCCGCATCGTATTCATCAGTGGCGGTATTACCCACGCTTCTTTCGGAGGAATCGGAATGGGCTACTATTTTGGGTTTGACCCAATATTGGGAGCTATTGTTTTTGGGATCCTCTCCGCACTTGGAATTGAGTTCTTTACCAAAAGAGCCGATCTTCGCGAAGATTCGGCGATCGCTATGCTCTGGTCGCTGGGTATGGCATTGGGGGTTATCTTCATCTTTCTGACACCGGGATATGCTCCCAATCTGATGAGTTATCTGTTTGGAAATATCCTCACCGTTTCGAAAGGAGAGCTCATTTATCTGTTTTTATTGGCTGTTTTTGTGATTGGCTTCTTCGTGATCTTTTAC
>JANYLE010000365.1 GCA_025363795.1 Mariniphaga sp.
GCCCTATTCTTTTTAATCGGAGCAATGGCTATTGGCGGTTTACCTCCTTTTAACGGGTTTGTGTCTGAATACATGATTTACTTTGGGTTGTTTAACGGACTTAGTAATATTACAGGTATTTCACAGATCACTTTAATGGTCTTAACCATTGCAGGATTAGCCGTTGTCGGAGGGATATCTTTGCTCACTTTCACAAAAGCATTCGGAGTTATCTTTTTAGGTAATCCACGAACCGAGTTACATCATGAACCTGTCGAAACACCATTTATCATGCTTTTGCCACAATATTTAATTGTTGCTGTCATGCTGTCAGTGGCATTGGTGCCCCAGTTCTATTTGTTTTATACTTCAAAGGTGGTTATATCACTGTTTTCATTTAATACGGTGATCAATCCCGATCAGTTTTTACAGGTCTCTCATAATATTGCGACGATTGGCCAGGTTGGTATGTTGTTTATCGGATTACTATTTGGAATGTTTGGCCTCAGATGGATCATCCTGCGTAAACGTGATAAAGTGATTTACGAAACATGGGGTTGCGGTTATGTTGCACCGGTGGTCAAGGCTCAATACACTGGAAGTTCATTTACCCGTTCGTTTGCTTCACTTTTTAGTTTTATGGTGAAAGAGAGGAAAGCCTATAAGAAAATGGCCAAGCCTGAGTTATATCCCGCCGAACGCACTTTCTCAACAGCTTATGCAGATTTGCTCGAAAAATACCTGATTGTTCCGCTGGCGAGAAGGACAGCTTTTGTTTTGAATTATTTTCAGTTTATACAGAACGGTCAAATTCAATCGTATGTTTTGTATGGCCTGTTCTTTATTCTAATTGTGTTTGCAGGCACAGTTTTTAATCTTATCTTATGAGTCACATGAAATAATGGAGAAATTTTTGATTGAAATATTTAATCTGCTTGCTGTAGTTGCAATTGTAAGCCTGTTCTTCTTTAAAACAAGAGGGAAAGGAATCCTTGCGCTTTGCGTAATCAGCCTCCAGGTTATTATTGGTTCAGTCGTTGCTTTTTCTGTTTTCTCAAATGGCGTCAGCGAATACTTTTATCCCGGTTCCTTTATAACTGGAAGAATTCCTATCCGTATTGACTATTTATCAGCCTGGTTTATGCTGATCATCAGTTTTACCTTCCTTACCGGAGCCTGGTATGGTTCTCAGTACATGAAACAGTATATCGATCAAGCTGATAATATAACACTTCATATTGTCGCATTCCTATTGGTTTACACTGCATTGATTGATATTTGCATTGTGCAGAATGGCATGGTGATGCTTGTGGTTTGGGAGATTATGGCCTTAAGCTCTTTCATAGTTGTCATTTTTGAGCATTACAAAAAGGAAACTTTAAAAGCGGGTATTAATTTTCTGGTTCAATCACATGTTTCCATACTATTCCTTACCATTGCTTTTATGTGGGCGAAGGTAAAAACCGGATCATTCGATTTTGCGGCCATTGCCACTTATACATCGACCCAATCTGCCATTACAGGTATGGGATTGTTCCTTTGTTTCTTTATTGGATTTGCGATTAAAGCGGGATTTGTCCCATTTCATACGTGGCTTCCTTTGGCACATCCGGCAGCGCCAGCACATATCTCCGGAATTATGTCGGGGGTTATTATTAAAATAGGGATCTACGGTATATTGAGGGTATTGCTTTTGATATCAACCGATATGAAGGATATCGGATATTTTATTGTTGTAATTTCCGTAATAACAGGTGTGTATGGTGTGATGCTTGCCATTGTTCAACACAACCTGAAAAAGTTACTGGCTTATCACAGCATTGAGAACATTGGAATTATTGGCATTGGCATTGGTGTTGGCTGTCTTGGACTTGGTTACGGCAACCAAATACTTGTTTTTTGCGGTTTTGGAGGAGCCTTGTTGCATACCCTGAACCATTCACTTTTCAAGTCGCTTCTGTTTTATACCACGGGCAATGTTTACCAGGCAAAACATACCATGGATATTGAAGCGATGGGAGGTCTGCTCAAGCGGATGCCCCGTTCGGGATATTTATTCCTGATCGGGTCATTGGCAATATGTGGTCTGCCCCCTTTCAATGGTTTTGTGTCGGAGTTTTTTATTTACAATGGATTGTTTAATGGCCTTTATACCAAACAATTTTTGCCGATCCTGTTTATTCTTTTTGCGATTTTGGGACTTGTCATAATTGGTGGTCTGGCGTTGGTTTGTTTTACGAAAGCTTTTGGCATCGTTTTCTTGGGGACACCCAGGGTAAAAGGATCGCAGGAGGTCATTAACGAAAGTTCGTTAAGAATTGTGCCGCTATACTTCGTTGCATTGGCCATCGTTTTAATTGGCGTATTCCCCGTATTATTAAGTCCGATGCTTCAAAAGATTATCTTGTTGTATCAGCCGGCTCCGAACTTTCAGATGACTATTCAATTAAATACTTTACTCGAGAGTTTAACTTCAGTAGGGTGGTATTCACTTGGTTTCATTGCATTAACTGCCTTCTTTTATTTAATAAGGCATTTCGTAATCGCTCATCGCGTTATCACTGCCGATAGTACCTGGGGATGTGCTTATACCGGGGATGCTTCCAAAATGCAATACTCGGCATCCTCATTTATCCGCTCTTACCGGAAACTGGCAGAACCGGTTCTTCAGATAAAACGAGATAAAAAAGAGGCGATCGGGCTTTATCCTGACCGTATCAGTCAGGTGACGCATCCTCATGATAAAGTAGAAACCTGGTTGATTGATAAGCCTTTGTATTTGACAAAAAGGTTGTTGAACCGTTTTGCATTCCTCCAGAACGGGAATGTAAGGGCATATATTCTTTACGGATTTATTTTTATATCATCAGCCATTGTTTTGCCTATCGTCATCGATAAAATAGTCCTAATCATTAAATTCTTTAATCAATTATAATATGGTCAGCTTTTTACTCATCATATTGGCAAGCTTGTTTTTCATGGGATTTGTTATCCGCACGAAAAGTATTGCCTCAGGACGCAAAGGTCCGGGTATTCTTCAGCCCATGAAAGATATTTTGCGGCTTTGGAAAAAAGGTTCGGTTTACAGTAACACAACCAGCTTTATTTTTCAAATTGCTCCAACAGCTTATTTCACATCGGTTTTGATGGCCATCCTGATGATTCCGCACGGAAGCAATCCGGGCTTTATCTCTTTCGATGGGGACTTTGTGATGTTTGCTTATATCCTGACTTTCGGCAAGTTCTTTATGATTATCTCGGCATTGGATACTGGAAGTAGTTTTGAAGGGATGGGTGCAAGCCGCGAAGCTTTGTTCTCCATGCTTGTTGAACCGGCCTTCTTTATTTTGATGGGTTCGTTTGCTTTATTGACAGGCCACACATCGTTCCACAGCATTTTCAGTTTGTTGCACTACGGCTCCAACATATCCTATATGCTTGGGGTTTTGGCTTCGATTGTATTTGTGCTGATTGCGATGATTGAAAACAGCCGGATGCCAGTTGATGATCCTAAAACACATCTTGAACTAACCATGGTTCACGAAGTAATGATACTGGATAACAGTGGGTTCGATCTTGGATTAATCATGTATACCACCCATCTCAAATTTGCGATGTATGGAGCTATTATCGCCAACTTCTTTATTGGAATGTTGCCTTTGGAAATTTCAATTCCCATATTTATTGGTATTCAGCTTGGGTTTGCCATTGCCGTTGGTTTGATTGAATCGTTTATGGCCCGTTTCAGAATGGGAAATAACCCCCAATTTATTTTCATCCTTACTTCGGTATCGTTGTTAATCTTCTTTGGCGTACTGTTGGTCCTTGGTAAATTTATGTAGAAAATTATAGAATATGACAGATATCTTATTAATCGCCTTAGCCATGTCATTGCTCTATATGAGCATTGCCAACCGGATCAATACCTATCTGCGGATATTGGTTCTCCAGGGCATTATACTTTTTGGTACGACCTTCCTTACCCTTACCAGTCTGAATGTGGTCAACCTTATGCTGATCATGCTTGAAACGCTTGTGTTTAAGGCTTTCGCAGTACCATGGTTCATGAATTATATTATTAAGAGGAATAAGATTACACGTGAAGCAGAACCCTATTTACCCAACTTTGTTTCATTGATCATTGTTACGCTGATCATTGTTTCTGCCATCATCCTATCCAGTTCGATAAAAGATCAAAACCTGGACAAGACATTCTTTGTCGTCGCATTATCAACGCTTTTCACAGGGTTATACCTTATTGTGTCACGGAAGAAAATCATTACCCACGTTATCGGTTACCTGGTGATTGAAAATGGGGTTTTTGTCCTTTCGCTGGCTGTCGCTAACGAAATGCCAATGCTTGTTAACCTTGGAATCATGCTCGATATTTTTGCCAGCGTACTGATTCTGGGCATCTTCTTCAATAAAATTGGTGATGTTTTAAAGGATCCGGATGCAAACCTTTTGAGTAACCTTAAAGATTAAAAAGAGATGATTGGTATATTTTTAATAGGAGTTTTAATCATTAGCGTTTGGTTATATTTTAACCGGAATACGTTTGTCAATTATTCCCTGGTGAGCCTTTTCATTGCTTTACTTTGGGGATTGGGCATTTACGAATCCCAGAATCTGAACCTCACGCAACTCGTTTTTTTCAAAACCGATTCTTTGGGTTTACTGCTTCTGCTTACCCTTTGTGTGGTAGCTGTACCTGCAATTTTTCACGGCTACCGTTATATTGAAAAGCACAATACGGACGAAACTCCCCGGTCAAGGGGGCTTTTCTTTGCCGCAATGGTGCTGCTAATCTCGGCATGCAGTGTCGCTTATCTTTCAAACCATATTGCAGTTACCTGGATTTTTGTTGAAATAACAACTCTGAGTGCTTCCGCTCTGATTTATCATCACCGGAACATCCGTGCGCTGGAAGGGGTATGGAAATATGTATTTATCTGTGCCATAAGTATCACCTTTATTTATATTGGTATTCTTTTTCTTAGTTTAGCGCTCAAAGATGCCGGAGTAGAGGACATGTCGTTCGATTCGATTAGGGATAACTATGACAAGCTCAACCTCTTTTGGCTTAAGCTTTCCTTCCTCTTTGTCTTCACAGGGTTTACAGCTAAACTTGGTTTGGTTCCAATGTACACCGCTGGAATTGATGCCAAGGATAAAGCACCTGCACCTGCGGGGGCACTGTTGTCGAGTATATTGATGAATGTTGGTTTTATCAGTATCTATCGGATGTATGCCATTATGGCTCATACGCCATTGCAAAATTGGGCGAATACAGTAATTATTATTGCCGCTGTACTTTCGATTTTTGTCGCAACCGTTTACATGACCCGCATCAAAAACATTAAACGGATGTTCGCCTATTCGAGTATAGAACACATGGGTTTGGTAATGCTGGGCCTGGCGGCTGGTGGAATTGGTGTTTATGCTGCAATCTTGCACATTGTTTTGCATACCCTTATTAAACCCACGCTCTTTTTACAATACAATCAGATTTACTGGGTTTACCAGAGTAAAAGTATTTACGATCTTTGAAATTACTTCAAATATAATAAGACGGGTGCGATCGTTGTTTTGCTGGGCTTTATCTCGGCTACCGCGATGCCGCCTTCAGGGTTGTTTATCAGTGAATTTCTGATTTTCCAGTCTCTTTTCCAGGCCCATTACATCCTTATTCTGCTGGCTGTTCTTTTGCTTTTGACGATGATTATATGGGGTTTCGGAGCAAATATTTTCAAATTACTGTTTACGCCACCCGTGACAATTGACGAAAGTAAAATACCACATATTAGTCCATGGGAATCGCTTTCGCAGTTTATGCTACTGGGCTTTTCAGTATACCTGGCCTATAACCCTCCGGCGATGTTTGTGACATTAATACAAGACGCGGTTAAACTTATTCAATAAACAGATGCAACACATTTCTATAAATAATAACCAGTCAATAGCATTAAGCGAAATTCCGGAACTCATTTACAGCGAGTTCATGAAAGGGAATCTTGAACTATTATCAGGCAAACCTGAACGACACTGTGTGAACTATTTCGGTTATAAGACCAGCGGTAGCATCAAACTCATTTGTTGTATTGCCGATGATGTGGTGCATCAGATTTTTGTATCATCAGCTATTGTTGATGCAGTTTCAATATTGCCATCGTTTACGGCCCAAAACCATAATTTTGAGAAGTTTGAGCGCGAAATTCACGAAAATTTTGGAATACCTTATTCTGATCATCCCTGGTTAAAACCATTAAGATATGCTCATGACCGGTTCGATAAGAGTCAGGTCATCGGAAAATATCCATTTTATAAAGTTGAAAGCGAAGAGCTGCACGAAGTTGGTGTCGGTCCCATTCATGCCGGAATTATTGAACCCGGTCATTTCCGCTTTATTTGTAATGGTGAGCAGATTATGCACCTCGAGATTCAATTTGGATATCAACACCGGGGCATAGAAAATCTGTTTCTTCAAAAGAAGAAGTTGTTGGAAAGAACGACCCTTGCTGAAAATATTGCTGGCGACACCGCTGTTGGACATTCAACCGCCTTTGTGAATTTGTGGGAAAGTTTATGCGGTTATACGCCTGATCCGTCTTTAGACTTTGCCCGCACCGTTGCTTTGGAACTGGAGCGTATGGCCAATCACACCGGCGATTTGTCTGGAGTTTGTGCCGACATTGCTTACCAGCTTGGTAACTCAGTTTATGGCAGGTTAAGAACTCCGATCATCAATTTTTTACAGGAATGGGGTGGTAACCGGCTTGGGAAAGGGTTGATTCGTGCCGGGAAAATTAATTTTCCATTCACTCAGACACTTGCAGACCGGCTGACCGAGGTATTTAAAGCTTATGAACCGGATTTCAATGAGATCACAGAAAAGCTGTTTAAACTTCCAAGTGCTTTGTCACGAATGGAAAAAACCGGTGTTGTAACTTATGACGAAGTTCTTGAAATTGGCACTGTTGGTATGGCGGCACGAATGAGCGGATTAAACAGGGATATCCGGGCCTCTCATCCTTCTAATTTGTATGGTTCAATTCTTCACAAACCAGTCATAAAGCATCATGGCGATGTTTATTCGCGTGTGCAAATCAGGAAGGAAGAGATCAGACAATCAATAGGATACCTCAAGCAATTGATCGCCAATATTCCTGAATTCAAAAAATCTGAAGAATTTACGGCAACTCCATTAAGTGATAGATTTGTTATTTCTCTGGTTGAAGGATGGCGTGGTGAAATTTGCCATTGTGCTATTACCGATCATTCTGGTAACTTGGTGATTTATAAAATCAAAGATCCATCCTATCATAACTGGATGGCACTGGCCCAGGCGGTCCGGAACAACGATATTTCCGATTTCCCTATTTGCAATAAAAGTTTTAGCCTATCATATAGTGGACAAGACCTTTAATTTGCACTTTAAACCCATTAGCATATTAATACTATGTTTGACAATTTTAAAATAATGTGGCACCAGGGGAAACAGTTTATCCCCAATGTGACAACTGCGAAAGTTCCGGGGATATTCAGGGGCAGACCAATAATTACAAGGGCAAAAATTGACGAAGCAATACTGGTTGGTTTATGTCCTGTAAAAGCCATCAGCAGTAATCCGGTTTGCATTGATTTAGGCAAATGTACTTTCTGTGGCGAATGTGCCATACAATTTCCTGATAAAATCAGTTTTACTACCGACTATAAATTATCCTCCAACGAACGGGACCGGTTGATCATTAAAGAGGGTGATGAAGCTCCGATAATCGTAAATCCAGATACAATTCGAAAAGAAATACATCGCCTATTTGGCGGTTCCCTTAAACTCCGTCAGGTCTCGGCTGGAGGAGACAATAGTTGCGAGTGGGAATTAAATTCATCCAATAATGTGCAGTTCGATGTGAGCCGTTTTGGAGTAGACTTTGTTGCTTCACCACGTCACGCTGATGGAATTGTAATTACAGGGCCGATTACTGAAAATATGGCAGAGTCCGTTGAACGATGTTACAATGCCGTTCCTAATCCGAAGGTTATTATCCTTGTAGGGACTGATGCCATTAGTGGCGGCATTTTTGCTGACAGTCCCGCATTGAACCGCGACTTCCTGTCGAAACATACCGTTGACCTTTATGTCCCGGGAAATCCGGCCCATCCTTTGACCTTTATTAACGGGGTATTAAGTTTATTGCAGAAAACAAAGATATAAGGTTAAGACGGGTCAAGCATTGATAAAATGGGAATCAAGAATGGGAAGAGTTAAAATCCCAAGGTGGTTCTTTATTGTTTTATATCGAAATGCATTTATAAATGGCATTCTGAAATTTGCCTAAGATGAATAATATAATCACAGACAAAGCAAAAGTGTTAAAACACTTACAATCAATTCCAGGTATTGGGATGGCGTGTTCAATTGACTTATGGAACATTGGAATCAGAACTATTTCTGACCTTGCAGGACAAAATCCAACTGTCCTTTACGACAAATTAAATACTTATAGTGGAGTAAAACAGGATATTTGTATGCTCTATACTTTTCGTTGCGCTGTCTATTTTGCAACAGAAGACGATCATGAAACAGAAAAACTCAATTGGTGGTATTGGAAAGACAAAACATACAACGAATAACGAAAGACAGGTAGCCGAACCTTAATTTTCTTTCTAATCCCTTTTTCCAAAACTCCTTCATTCAATTTTTTTCATGCCTTTCATGTCTTTCAGATTTTTCTACTTTTGACTCTTGTTATTTAACGATCAAGATGTCAATTAAAAGAAAAGATATTCAGGCCATCGTAAAAGGGGATCCGAAAGTTGTTCGGGCCTGGGTAATGTACGACTGGTCCAATTCGGTTTACCAGCTAACCATTGCTTCTGCTATTTTCCCAATATATTACAACACTGTGACGCGACATGGAACCGATTTTATGGTTTCATTTTTCGGTTATAGAGTTGTCAATACAGCTCTTTATTCCTGGGCTATAGCCGCAGCATATCTTATCGTGGCAATTGGTTCGCCGCTCTTTTCATCCATGGCTGACTACACTGGGCGGCGAAAAGGATTTATGCGCGCATTTACGATCATCGGGGCTGCTGGTTGCGGTATGCTCTTCTTCTTTGATGCCAATCATATCGAATTAGGTGTGATCTCTTTTGCTCTTGGTACCTTAGGTTATGGCGGCAGTATTGTCTTTTACAACTCCTTTCTTCCTGTAATTGCTGAACCGGAGGATCAGGACCGTATCAGTGCCCGCGGCTATTCTATGGGATACCTGGGTGGCGTGATCCTTTTGCTGTTTAATTTACTCATGATCATGAAGCCGGAGCTTTTCGGGTTTGATAAACAATCGGACATGCCGGCACGCTTCTCTTTTTTATCCGTTTTTGTCTGGTGGATCGGGTTCTCAACAATCACTTTTAAATATTTGCCTAAGTATGTATTCCGTAAACGAACAGGAAGAGAACGCATTTTCACCAACGGATACCATGAGTTACGGATCGTTTTTAACGAGATCCGGAAATCATTCCGGTTAAGTGTTTACCTCACTGCATTCTTCTTCATAACGATGGGAATGCTCACGACGATGTTTATGGCTGCTACTTTTGGTGAGAAAGAATTGGGTTTAAAAGATAGCGTATTGATTCCGACTATTTTGATGATTCAACTGGTTGGGATGTTTGGGGCCTGGTTTTTTGCCCGACTCTCGGGGAAAATCGGAAATCTCAAGTCTCTGGTCATCTCTGTAATTACTTGGATCGTCATTTGTGTTTATGCTTTCACGATTAAAGGAGCCAGTGGATTTATTATTGCAGCTATATTTATAGGAATTGTAATGGGCGGTTCGCAGTCACTGGCGCGTTCAACCTATTCGAAAATGCTCCCCGAAACAACAGACCACACCTCCTTTTTTAGTTTTTATGATGTTATGGAAAAATTGGCCACTGTGGCGGGGACTTTTAGTTTCGGGATAATTGAGGTACTTACCGGAAGTATGCGATATTCTGTTTTGGCTATCGGCCTGTTCTTTGTAGTCGGCTTGATGTTCTTGCTGTTGTTACTGAAAAGAGAATGGTCCGTTTCAGAATAGCTAATCACTGAAGATACATGATTAATTGAATGTTAATTTTTTATGAGCAATAATCTTTTTTGTGATTATTTTTTGCAAACTATCATTGTTGTCATTAGAACTTCGTAATTTTATATCGAAAAGTTTGGGATTGAGAGTAGTCAGATTAACAGGGGATTAGACTGGAAATATCTAATTAAAATCATTTTCAGTACAAGCTTTCAATACTATATATGCTAAAAGAATGAAAAGTTATTTGAATTTTACCTTGACTGGTCTTCAATTCCTCCCTGTGTGGATTGCATTCTATCTTTTTTTTATGATTCCCTATTATTTTCTGCTTGGAGAATTGTCGGAGCTGAATAGCACCGAGGTTTCTGCAGAAGGTCCTTCATTTCTTTTCTTCTTTTATCTTGCTATCGTATTAGCTATGGCTTTTACTTTTATTTTCTTCCTGGTTAAACTAATGATTCAAAGTGTTGCTTATAAAGGTGAGTTGCTAATCTGTGATTTTCATTTGGGTAAATACGTATGGATTATCATATCCGGATTGGTGCTTTCCATCGTAACATTTGGAATCTATGTCCCTTGGTTTATGAAAAATATGCACCGTTTTTTTGTGCATGGCACAGGGTACAATTCGCATAAATTCGCATTTAGAGGGAAGGGTGGCAAACTCTTTCTGATCATGACCCTGACGATTTTTATTCCGTTTCTCATAGTCGGAATATTGTTATTTAGTATTTTAGAACACGAAATTGATCTTCAGTCGCAAAATTTTCTCAGAATTTATCAGTTGATTGTCATGTTTAGTCTTGTCCCTAATATCTATTTGATTTTGAAGTGGGCAGTAGATATCCGATATAAAGACTATTTTATCAAGTGGGATACCGAATTCTTTCCTGCTACCGGGAAAATTGCTATTGAATTAGGTTTGGCAGTCATTACGATTGGTATCTATTTCCCAATGGCTTACATTCGGTTGTATGCTTATTTTACGGAGCATACGAAAAGTAATGTCGTGAATGGAACTCAGATTGCGATGGGATATGATGGCGATCAGTTTTCAGCCTTTTTATTTATGTGGGGACAAATTCTTCTTACTGTAATTACGCTTGGACTCTACTATCCGTGGGCTTTTAGCAAGATTGCACACCGGGTACTTACCCAAACTTACGTAACAACAAACTTTGTGCAAATTCAGGAACGTAAATAGCTGTTAAAAGGTAGGCGTTTTAGGCTTGTTTATCTGCCATTTCAACAGGTGATTCTGGAACTCTAATTTCTTTTTTGTTGCATGGAAGTGTAAATCTGAATGTACTACCTTCATCCGGTTTACTCTCTGCCCAGATTTTCCCATTATGTTTTCCTACAAATTCTTTACATAGCAACAGACCTAATCCGGTACCTTTTTCTCCTCGTGTTCCTTCTTTTCTTTTTTGACTATTATTCGTCAAAAATAACACTTCAGCGGCATCACTATTCATTCCAATCCCGGTATCATGAACGCTTATCTCAATCCAATCATTGATTTCTTTTGCTGAAATTGTTATCTGTCCGTTTTCTCTGGTATACTTGATGGAATTATTAATCAGATTCCGGATAACGGTATTAATCATCTCCTTGTCGAATTCGAAGCTAATATTTGGATCTAACATATTCGTTATCCGAATTTTTTTGTTCTCAGCATTCGA
>JANYLE010000416.1 GCA_025363795.1 Mariniphaga sp.
GCTTCCTTCAGATTCCACCTCGCGATGGACACCCTTGCTCTTGGCTAATGGTTGGCTATACTACATACCCCCATAACGGACTTGCACCGTCAAGTTATTCGCCATGCACGGCGCACAATAGCGAAGGCGTGACTTAAAGCCACGCCTTCATTGGTTATGCAAATCAAGGTAAAATTCCAAATTATAGATTACGCCACTCCTATCCTACTTCCAACCGCCCCCAAGCGCACGGTATAACGACACCACGGCATTGAGCTGTTGCAAGTGATCATTCACGCTGCTTAACTGCGCGAATAAGAGGCTCGATTGGGCATTGAGTACTTCGATATAGCTGGCCGAACCATAGGTGAGCAGTTCGTTCGTATAGTCGACCGACTTAACCAATGCCTCGAGCTGAAGTTTGCGCAAGGCAATCTTCCGAACCGACGATTCGTACGATCCCAACGAATTGTGCACTTCCTGTCCGGCATTCAATAAGGTATTCCTGAAGCTGATCAATGCTTCTTCCTGTTGCGCCTGTGCGACTCTCAGACGGGTGATATTCATCCGCTTATTAAAAAGCGGCTGAACCAGTCCGCCAATCACATTGGCAGCAAACGATTTCGGATCGATCAACTGACTAAGATCGGATGACACAAATCCAGTCGAGGCAGTCAATGTCAGCGCGGGATAAAAGTTGGCGTGGGCATTATTGGTGATTTCGAAAGCGTTCATCACACCAAACTCAGCCTGCATCACATCGGGACGGTTGTCGAGCAGCTGAGCTGGAATACCGGTTTGTAAAACTGAGGCAAGGGTTTGTTCGTCAATTTTGCCACGTTCGATAGTTCCCGGCGTACGTCCCAGTAAAAGACAAAGGGTGTTCTCCGTTTCACGGATTTGTTGTTCGAGGTCGGGAATAGTAACTTCAGTAGCATAACGGTTGGCTTCGCTCTGAACGACTGCCGCACCGGTTACTTTTCCGCTTTCTTTCAGCACCTTGATCGTCTCCAGCTGGTCGATGTTGTTTTTCAACGTCTGCTGCGTGATGGCCAGTTTGGCATCCAATCCGATCAGGCTGTAATAAGTCGAAGCAATATTGGCGATGAGCCTCGTCTGCACGGCCTTTTGACCTGCATCCGAAGCCAACAGGTTGGCATAAGCCGCACGCTTCGAACTCCGGAGTTTGCCCCACAAGTCGATTTCCCAACTTGCCTGGACTCCCAATTGAAACGTATTTACTTCGCGGGGACCATCGGGATAAATCGACTCCGGATTACGGGTGTAGGAATCCTGAGCTGAAAGTGAAATACCGGGCAGCATGGCTGCCTTGCTTTGCCCCAGGTAAGCTTCGGCTTCGTAAACTCTTTGCACCGCAATCTGCAGGTCGGGATTGTTCTTTAATCCTTCCTCAATATATTGCTGCAGGTAAGTCTCCGTAAAAAGCTCACGCCAGGGTTTGTTGGCAATGTTTGCAGAATCGGTTGTTGCCGAATTGCCATAAAGGTTGTCGGTGTTGACTTTGTCTCGCTGAAAATGATTCGCAGTATTGCACGAATACAACACTCCGGCAATTCCGGCGATCAGGATAATATGCTTTATTGAAATTGTTCTCATTTTATACTTTCTGTTGATCATGTTATACTATTCTTCAACATCGTTAAACCCTGACACTTCAACGGGTTCCGGCTTGGTGATTTTTTCCTGAAGGGTCTGGAAGATCACAAACATGGCCGGGATCACGAGGATACCAATCATTGTTCCGATAAACATACCACCCACAGCACCAACTCCGATCGAACGATTGGCATTTGCTCCGACTCCACCGCCGACTACCAACGGGATCAATCCAAATATAAATGCAAACGATGTCATGAGGATAGGTCGTAAACGGGCGGTTGCCCCTTCGACGGCTGCTTGCACGATACTCATTCCGCGGTGACGCCGTTGCAACGAAAACTCAACAATCAGGATGGCATTCTTTGCCAGCAACCCGATGAGCATGATGAGCGAGATTTGAAGGTAGATGTTATTTTCGACGCCCATTATTTTGGCGAAGATAAATGCACCCGCTATCCCGATAGGCAATGATACAATGATCGAAAGTGGTAAGATAAAGCTTTCATACTGCGCTGCAAGCAGGAAGTAAACAAAGATTACACTTAGCAAAAAGATAAGGATCGATTGGTTACCCGAAGCCATCTCTTCCCGGGTCAGACCCGAGAATTCGTAGCCGTAACCTTGAGGCAATGTTTGAGCTGCCACTTCCTGGGCCGCTTTAATGGCGTCCCCAGAACTAAACCCGACGTTCGGAGAACCGGTCACCGCAATTGAGGTGTACATATTGAATCGGGTAATATTCTCCGGTCCAAAAACCCTTTTCAGCGAAATGAATTCAGTAATCGGAGCCATCTCACCGGTTGAAGTACGCACAAAGATCTTGTTCAGATCGTCGGGGTTTCCCCGATATTGGGGATCAGACTGAACCATCACCCGGTATTGTTTCCCGAAACGGTTGAAATCGGAAGCATAAAATCCGCCTACATAGCCCTGCAACGATGATAAAACGGAGCTGACAGAAATACCCGACTGCTTGCAAAGGTCTGCTTTTACATCAACCTGGTATTGCGGGAAGTTGGTATTGAAGGCGGTAATTGCATACTGAATCTCGGGACGTTGGTTCAATGCCGCCAGGAACGCGCGTGCATTTTGTTCAAATTGTTTGATGTCGCCCCCGGTTTTGTCTTCGAGTTTAAGTTCAAATCCACCCGAAATACTGAATCCCGGTACCATCGGAGGTGTGAAGATAATGACTTTTGCACCTTTAACCTGCGAAGTCATCCCGTATAGTTTTCCAATGATGGTGTTGATATCCTGACCTTTCTCTTTTCTTTCTTCGAAAGGTTTCAGACTACAAATCAACATTCCGTATGAACTTCCTTGTCCGCTGATGAGCGAATTTCCCACAATCGCTGTTCTTGCTTCCATTTCAGGAATGCTTCCCATGATGTTATCGATTTGAGAAACAATCTTTTTGGTCTGCTCCATAGATGTAGAAGGAGGTAGACTGATATCCACAAACATCCTGCCTGTATCTTCCGTTGGGACGAAACCGGTCGGCGTAGTTTTCATTAATAGCCATAAACCACTGGAAAAAAGGATAATCATTGCGACTGCTACCCATTTGCGGGCCATAAAGAAGTGCGTTGTCTTTTTATAACGGGAGGTCATGGCATTGAACGAAACATTGAAGGCGGCATAAAACTTGGCCATAAAACCTTTATTGTGCAATTCGTTTTCTTTGGATGGTTTCAGAAATATAGCACAAAGAGCCGGGCTTAGCGTCAATGCATTGATAGCCGAAATGACAATAGCCACAGCCAGTGTAATCCCGAACTGTTTGTAGAATACGCCCGTTGTTCCAGTAATAAACGTTACCGGGATGAAAACTGCCGACATTACCAATGTGATTGAAACGATGGCGGTGGAGATTTCATCCATAGCTGAAACTGCTGCTTCCTTCGCATTTTTCGCACCCTGGTCAAGCTTGGCATGAACCGCCTCAACGACGACAATCGCATCATCGACTACAATTCCGATGGCAAGCACGAGTGCAAACAGGGTAAGCATGTTAATTGTAAATCCGAACAAGTTCAGGAAGAAGAATGTACCAATAATGGCAACCGGGACCGATATGGCCGGTATCAGTGTCGCCCTGAAATTCTGGAGGAATACAAAAACAACGATAAATACAAGGATGAATGCTTCGAGCAAAGTACGAAGCACTTTCGAAATTGAACTGTCGAGAAACTCATTGGCGTCAACCAGAATATCGTATTTTACACCGGTTGGAAAGGTCTTCGAGGCCTCGTCAAGTACTTTTTTAGCTTCTATAATCACATTACGGGCATTCGATCCAGGCGCCTGAAAGACAGCCATTGCAATACCCGGTTTATTCATGGAAGTGGTTGCAATCGAATAATTCAAAGCCCCCATCTCAACACGTGCCACGTCTTTCAGACGCAGTGTATTGCCATTTTTATCTGCTTTTATAACGACATTCTCAAATTCTTCTGGCTGAGCAAGCTTCCCTTTGTATTTGAGAATATATTCAAACGATTGTCCGTTCGATTCACCCAAACGACCGGGAGCTGCTTCAAGGTTTTGTTCACTCAAAGCGGTGATAACATCCGAAGGAATCAAACCATAGGTCGACATTACATCAGGCTTCAGCCAGATACGCATTGCATAATCTTTGGCACCAAAAACCATTGCCTCGCCCACTCCGGTTACGCGCTGTATCTGGGGTAACAAGTTGATTTTACTATAGTTTTGAAGGAATGTCTCGTCGAATTCGCCCTTTTCGCTGAACAAGGTAAATACCATCAACATGCTGTTCTGGCGCTTGGCTGTGATCACACCGGCACGGACGACCTCTGCCGGAAGCAGACTGTTGGCGCGCGCCACACGGTTTTGTACATTCACTGCCGCCATATCGGCATTGGTTCCCTGTTTGAAAAACACTTCGATGGATGCCGAACCGTTGTTATTGGCAGTCGAAGCCATATAGGTCATGTTTTCAACCCCGTTGATTTGCTCTTCAAGCGGGATCACAACACTTTTAAGTACGGTTTCGGCGCTGGCTCCCGTATAGGATGCAGATACCCTGATTGTCGGAGGCGCAATATCGGGATATTGCTCAATCGGAAGACTGATCAGCCCCAGAACTCCCAGGATAACAATTATAATTGAGATAACCGATGATAGAATCGGTCGTTCTATAAATCTTCTGAACATGTTGGTCTATGTTTATTTTTTAACCTGGTTATCCGCAGGCATGTTTTCGGAAAGACTTCCGGCTTCTACCACTTTGGGTTTGATTTCGGTGTTGTTACGTAATGAAGCGATTCCCTCAAGAACCACCTGGTCGCCGGCTTTCAATCCACTGGTCACAACATACGAGTCTTTGAGGTTACCTACCAGCACTTCGATTTCGGTATTATGAACTTTACTGCTATCACCTACAACATAAACAAAGTATTTTCCCTGCAACTCATAAGTCGTTTTCTGCGGTATAATAAGAGCAGAATCGACATATTGGGGAATGCGAACAAGACCGCTACCTCCGCTGCGTAATAGGCCATCGGAATTGGGGAAGCTAGCTCTGACATTGATCGCACCTGTTTGAGGATCTACCAATCCACTGGCAGTTTCGATACGACCAGGTTTGTCGTACACCGAGTTATCAGCCATAATCAGCGATACACCAGGAAGTTTTGTGAATTTATCCTGTAGATTTTTGCCTTCCAGCCCTTTTGTGATGGAGAGAAATTCTTTTTCGTTGAACGAAAAGTAAGCATACATATTCATTGTATTCGAGACCGTGGTAAGCGGCTCAGCAGTTGAACTGCTTACGAGACTACCAACACGGAATGGAAAAGTACCGATGGTTCCATCTGCCGGACTGGTTATACGTGTGTATTGAAGGTTTGCATTCGCATTTTCCAGATTCGCTTTAGCCTGTGCCAGTTGCGCTTCTTTCGATTTCAAAGTCGACTCAACCGATTGCAGGTCGAACTTACTGATAATGTTCTTCTCAACCAGCGGCTTTGTTTTTTCGACGTTGACCTGAGCGGTAAATACTTCGGCTTCCGCCACCTTTACCTGGGCTTCCGCTGAACGCACTGTTGCCAAAACATCATTTGCATTGATGCGGAAAAGTACCTGGCCTTTATGGACAAATGCACCCTCGTCAACAAGGATCTGCTCGATGTAACCAGTAATCTTGGACCGTATTTCAACGGTCTGCTGACCTTGTAATTTAGTAGGATAATCTTTAAAAAGCTGGGTTGATTGTGGTTTAACCGCTATCACCGGGTATTCTTTTACTGCACCTGCACCTCCGGGTTGCCCTGCTTTGGGCTTGTTGCTGCATGAGATTGCCGTAACCATCATTAAAATGATCCCAAGCTGTCCAATTTTCATAGTAATATTCATTTTGATTTTATGTGTAATTTTTATTTTAGTTGATTAAATCCACAATTAAAAGTGTCTTCTTCTATCCCGCCATTCTCCTGAATTTTCAACAGCACATTCTGAAATATTTCCAGTTCATTTTCGGAGATGCCTGTGAGTAGTTTCCCAGATACCTCTGACGCTATTTCTTTCATTTGGTTTAACTTCTCAAAACCTTTTTTTGTGAGAATCAGATTTTTCACCCTTTTGTCATCCTTATTAGTAAGCCTTACGACATATTGATTCTCCAACAAGCAATTGATCTGGCGAACGATGATTGATTTATCCTTCTGCAACTGACTTGCCAGGTCACGTTGAATCAAATCACAATTCGAATTCAAAAGACTTAAAATAACAAACTGTTCTATTGTCAGTTCAATTTCCATTTCCTTAAATTCGGAGACCATCTGATTCTTAAAAACCCGAAGAGTCTGACCCAACATGTATCCCAGTAATTTGCTCGATTCCATTTAGTATTTATAATGGGTCAAAATAAGCACTATTAGTTGATTCTTGCAACCAATTTACATTAAGTAAACATTAAGAATAATACCTGCCTTCGCTGAAAGAATAATACCAGCTTTAGCTTAATAATGGATAACTGAACTATGGGAATGCAATTCCGGAGATAATCGGGAGAAGAAATGCAAATAAAAAAACAATAATGACAAAATATTTATTGTGAGTTATGATTGTTTATACAAAAGATGTTTTTACCTTTGGTTTATAATTGACC
>JANYLE010000435.1 GCA_025363795.1 Mariniphaga sp.
CAGGACTTGTAGCAAGTATCATCTTGTATTTATTGCGCTTGGCAATATTCATTAACTTCACAACCTCTCCAATTGGAACAGACTGCTCTGCATAGAGTGAAATATACATTTCAGGTTGGTTTCCCAAAGTTTTTTGGAGAAAAGGCTCAATCTCAGCAAAATTCACCTGAACCGGCTTGCCGTTATTATTAACATAGTAGGCGAGCTCTTTAGTGATCGATATTGTAGTCAGCGGCTTTGCATTGGTTTGATTGCTACTCTGCGGCAGCAATAATTTCAGTGCATTAGGGCTGACCACCGTTGATGTGATCATGAAAAAAATCAAAAGCAGGAATACAAGATCGGTCATGGAAGCCATGCTGAATCCAGATTGTACTTTATTTCGTTTGCGTAATGCCATAATTTGTTACTATTTAACTATTTGGCTGGTTCGTGCAGGAGATCCATGAATTCGGAGGTGGTTGCCTCCATATTAAAGACCACCGATTCGACTTTCGCAACCAGAATGTTGTAGGCAAAGTAAGCCGTAATTCCCACAATAAGACCCGCAACAGTTGTAACCATTGCAAGATAAATACCGTTTGAAAGGATTGAAACGTCAACATTGCTGCCTGCGGTTGACATGTTGTAAAATGCCTGAATCATCCCAATAACTGTTCCCAGGAACCCAAGCATCGGAGCTCCACCCGAAACACTGGCCAGCGCCGGAAAACCCTTTTCCAATTTGGATATCTCAAGATTCCCAACATTTTCAATTGCGGTGTTGACATCATTCAGTGGACGGCCGATACGCGAAATCCCTTTTTCAACCATTCGTGCAATAGGGGTATCTTTGGAACGGCAGATCATTAATGCTTCATCAACTTTCCCTTTGTGGATAAGGCTCTTGATCTGATCCATAAAATGAGGATCAATTTTTTCTGCCTGGCGAATTGTGTAATAACGTTCACCAAAAATATAAACCGCAACTACACCAAGCAAAAAGATTGGAATCATAATCCAACCTCCTTTAATGGCAAGATCAAAGAAGTTGAGTTCGACTGCAACCCTTGTTGTTTTTGCGGCAATTTCGGAAGTCAGAACAGTTCCTTGAGCACCCTGAAGTAATAATAGATTATACATAGTGAAAAATAAATATTGTGCATCACAATACGTGATTCATTAACTTCTATTGCAAAAATAGGCATTCCATCTGAATATACCACCAGTTTTTGATTACTGTGCGGCTCCTGCTTTTAAAGAATCTTGCTTTAAAGGGATTTTCTTCGGCCCTTTTTTGGAACGATAATGACTAAACAGATCACCCAATGTATCGAATTCTTCCCTGAAGGAGAGGCCAATACCTTGTTTATACAAAGAGGTGTCGTAAATCAGATCGTCGTTGGCACGATTGTAGGCTTTTAATTGTAATTTACCTGATTTAGTGAGCTTTATAAATAGCTCAACTTCGCCAACCACGGGGTTTGTGGTGTTCGATTGTAAATTACTGTTGTTTCCGATGTTACCATTGATCGTCACCCGATCGTTAAGGATCTGCGTGCTTAGCGCCAACTCCATTTGATTCGCGTTGACCTGGTCTCCCGGCCGGTAATTAAATCCGATATCGAAGTCTTTGCTGATCTGCGAAAGCCAATTCGAAAGTTGATTGGAAAGAATGTCAGAGGTAGTTGAACCAACGAGGCTTCCGGTATTCGATTGAAAATCTTGTCTGCCCCTAAGGTATTCCGGTGTGAAGAACTGACCCATTACAAGTAAGGAAACGATCTGCCGGTTCACATCATCTTGTGTACTGATGAATTGCTGAAGTTCATCTTTTGTCCGTTCATCAGCTGTTGGAAAGTTGATATCAAATTTCAAAGTGGGATTTAATAATTTCCTCGACAGATTGATTTTACATTCGACCGGAATCCTTCGTGTATTTTCGTTTTGAGTGGTATTAAGCAGCAGGTAATTGACTGGTGCTTTCAATGTATAAACAGCATTCAGATCGACGATGGCGCCATAAGGATCTCCATTCCATGAAATAAGGCCACCCTGATCGATCCGGAACTTTCTGACCAGCACATTTTGCAGGGTAAACATGTAATCACCTTTGTCGATCTTGTAATCGCCATATATGAAGAAGTTCCGGTCATTATCATATATAAACCGGAGGTCACCCGAACCTGATCCATTGATTGCATCACCCACAGTCGAGTTAAAGAGCATTTGAACTTTTGCATCAGGGGTGGTTGTCAGATCAAGGTTCATCTCGAACCCTCCTGAATTATCAATCCTCGTATTTAACCGTTCCTTTTCCTGTAATGTATCGGGATTAACGAATCGTATGAAATCGTATTCGTTTACTGATTCAGGGTTCTCCAGTGGTACATTGATCTGGGTTCCGGGTTTTGTTGTTAACGACATATCAAGGCGGACAGCTGCAGCCTTTCCTGAAATCTTTATCATTCCGGAAGCATGTGCCATACCATAGAAAATGCTGTTGTCGCTTGCGTTAGTATTCAACGCCATAATATTGTTGGTGCTGGCCAGCATGTTATACCTCATCTTATTGAAGAACTTATGGGTGATCACCCCATTGAATTTGGCCTTATTATCATCGACATCGGATACCGTAATATTTTTGAAAATAATGGAATCGCCAGAGAATCGAACGGTATCATTCAGCGAATAAATAACCTTGGTGTAATCGATCCCTATTTTTACATGACTCACGGCAACGTTACCGTAGAATTTAGGCTCTGCAAGTTTACCAGCAATGCTGACCTGGCCATTCCCAAGACCTTCAACATGGTTGGCAAAACTATTTAAGATAGGCAACAGCGACTCCAGCGGGTAATCATTGAAGGTGGTGTGATAATTAACACTATCCTTTTCTGGTTCGTAAAAACCTGATAATTCAAAGCCGGCCTTTGTGTCTTTCACCAGTTTAAGCGAAGAGTTTAACCGCTTGGTTTCCTGATCCCAGATGTTATCCAGAAGGATATCGCCAAAGTTCTTTTCAAGGTAAGTGAAATCGGAGAGCTTTAGATGACTGGTCAGGAAAAATGAATGGTATGGATCGGCTACAGACACGGAACCATTTAATTCGCCGTCGATCCCGATATCTTCTCCAAGCATTAAATCAATATTGCTGAGTTTCACTTTATTGAATTCAACGTTGATTTTGTCGGTTGTATTGTCAGTGACTTTACCATAGATTCTGAAAAGTTCCTGGTTATGATGGATGCTGAAGTTGTCGATGGCAATGGAAGTTGAATCAATATGAAGATGACTTCTTTCGATTTGCCATAAGGAATCAGTTACCCATATTTTTGAAGGGTTGAGATAAAAATCTGCCAGGTTATTTCCTTCCTTGTTGGTGGCAAAGACGCCGAGGAAATCAATTTTCCCGCTGTTGGTCGGGACAGCCGTGTTATTCCACGTAATCATTGTATTAAGGCTGTCGCGGACCAATGTATTATTGATTGAGAAATTCTCTGCTTCAAGATTTCCCCCCAATGAAGCGTTTTCGGCCCCGATTCTGAAGGACCATTTATTGCCGATATTCCGGGAACTCATGGTCATCCCTTTTACGTGATATTGTTTGTAAACAAGATCGTTCACAGTTCCGTCCAACGTAAGGGTTTTCTTATCGGAATCGATATTTCCCATCAGTACAATGGGCGATTTGGCAGACATGCCAGGCAAAAAGAAATCGCTCAGCTCTTCGGCTTTTTTGATCCGGATGTCATATTGAAACGCATTTTTCCCCGTGGAAGTTCTGTCGGAGAAGGGAAGCTTGGCCGAAGGGAGGAAATGATGCAAATAGTCGCGGAAGGTAAGGTCAAATTCGCCAAAGACGTATTTCCCGTTAATGGTAACATCTGCAATATCCGACCGAAGGGTCATGTTGTTCTTTTCGATGCTGTTGGAAGTATTAAACATCAGATTCTTAATCTCAAGTGTCTTTGCATCCCTGACAAACCGAAAATCCTGAAGATCAATCTGACCATTGACGTTGTCAATATTATCACCTGTGAAATTAGCACTTACCTTAAACGTGATATCAGCGACTTTTCTTTCCCTTTCAAGACCAAGCACCACGAGATTGGCATTCTCAACTGTCGAAGTGAAATTAAACTCAGGAATTTTATTCTCGAAATTTGCTTTTCCGGCAAAATTCATCTTCAGGTTACTATCTTCGATCTTCAATTCCCCTTCGAAACTGCGGTCACTCGCTTTCCCGTTGATATAAATCGAATCTATTCTGTTATTATTAAAGTAAAGACTATCAATATTGCCGGTTATCAACGCATTGAATTTCTTATTGTCCGATCTGGAACCGTTTACTTTGATCTCAAGCGAAACTGCCCCAAGTGGTGGATAATTCAATACTTTTCCGGCTTCGAATGACAAAGCCTTTACACTTCCCTTAAAATCAAACGCACCCGACTTTTGCGGACGGATGGCGATATCGGTCGATAATTTCCCCAGGTTGCCATCGAGTGTACCGTATGCAACAAAATCTGAAGGAAATCCCGTAAAGTTTCCCTGGTAGGTGAGCTTAACATCATTGAGTAACTCTTTAGGAATCTTAAGGTACCGCTGCGGAGATGAGTCTGGCATACGAATGGCAGCAAGGTCATTGAAATTAAAGGCGTTATTGTAGAGTTTGAAAAAGATGAACGTGTTTTCCCAATTGGGTAATCCCTGAAGTTCAAGGTCGGCATTCACCCGGGTCTCCTTTCCGATTTTGAAATTGATCTTCTTGAATTTCAAATTACTCAACGATCCTTTTATTCCGCCGGAAAACAGGATGGGTTCATTCATTCCCCAGATTTCAGGAATGACGTATGATAAATCGGTTAACGAGATTAACGATTCTTTAAAATCGCAATCAATCAAATAACGATTGGTTAACGTGAGGCTCTTTTCTGCATAGAGCGAATCGACACCAAAAAGTTTATTTTTTGATATTTCAATCTTATTTGCTTCAATATGAGAATGGTTTGCAACGAGTGTCAGGTTCGAAAGCTCAATTCCCGCATCATTAATCTTACCTGCAAACCGTAAATCTCCCACTGCGAAGCCTGATTTCTCGTAGATCGACGCATTGTCGAGAAAGAAAGTTGTTGCAGAATCGGTGTGGTGCACATTAACAACGGAGAGGTTAAGTCTAAGAATATCCAAATCGTTGAAATTTATTCCATTGACGAGTGAATCTTTAGCTGAAATGTCCTTGTACCTGATTCTCGAATTCTGGAAGAATAGGTTGTTGAAGGTTATTTTCCATGGACGTAGGGTATCGGGTCTTGAGGTTGTTGAACCCAAAAGGAAATCGTAATTATATCCTGCTGTGTCTCTCCGGATATTGATTTTGGAATAGTCAAAATGAAGGTCGCCGAAGTGAACCCTTCGCTCCAGCAGCTTTAAACTATCAATCTGGAGTTTAATACTTCCCATGTAAAACAGGGTGTCTTCATGCTGATCTTCAATCATCACCTTTTCGAGCACAATACTTTTGAACAAAGAAATGTCGACACCGCCGACACTGATTTTAGTTTTAAAAGTGTGTGACAATTGCGTCGTTACCCATTGTGCCGCAATTGTTTGAATTCTTGGAGAACGGAAGAGCAGGTAGGCACCGCCGAACATGGATGAGAGCACAAGGAGGGAGATCAGTAATATTTTTAACCTTTTTTTGATACTTTTGAACTTTATATTCGAACAACCGGTGATCCGGTAAGATTGCTTATTTTAATTTTTTAAAGATAGCACTTTTTGAAGTTCGGTAAGAGAGGTATTTTCCGGAAAATGAATTAAACAGATTATACAATTGGGATGGTAAACAATAAAGCTATAATAATACTCGGAATTGAATCTTCGTGCGATGATACGTCTGCTGCAATCCTCAGTAATGATCAGATTCTGAGCAATGAAGTTGCAGGTCAGGCAGTACATAAAGCATATGGTGGCGTTGTCCCCGAACTTGCTTCACGCGCGCATCAACAGAATATCATACCCGTTGTAGACCTTGCCATTAAAAATGCAGGCATCTCACCTGATGAGATTTCGGCGGTCGCTTTTACACGCGGCCCTGGTTTGCTGGGTTCATTGCTGGTAGGAACTTCCTTTGCAAAAGGTTTTGCCCTTGCCCGAAAAATTCCATTGATTGAGGTGAATCATCTGCAAGGTCACGTGCTGGCACATTTCATCAAGGATCCGGCAGCGGTTAAGAAATCGCCAGGATTCCCATTTTTATGTCTGCTTGTTTCGGGTGGCAATTCGCAGATTATCATCGTGCGCGATCATTTGGATATGGAAGTGATCGGGCAGACAATTGATGATGCAGCAGGGGAGGCTTTCGACAAGTGTGCCAAGGTGATGGGGTTGCCTTATCCGGGCGGACCTTTGATTGATAAGCTGGCCAAAGAAGGTGATCCAACTGCCTTTAAATTTGCCAAGCCGCGGATTCCCGGACTGGACTATAGCTTCAGTGGTTTGAAGACTTCCTTCCTCTATTTATTGCGTGACAAGATGGCTGAAAATTCCAATTTTATAGAAGAGAATAAAGCCGATATCTGCGCCTCAATTCAGGATAC
>JANYLE010000437.1 GCA_025363795.1 Mariniphaga sp.
TTCGATTAAGCGGCAAGAGCAAAATTATTTTCGCCAACTAGTTTTTTGGATATTGAGATTTACGGGCCAACAATCCAAAGCCCGACATGCTTACGCACCTCTTCTGCCCGCTGTCAAAACCGGTCAGCCCCATAGGTGTGAACTGCAAAATTACTTTATTTGAGCTCAAATTATACTTATTGCCCATTTATTTTATTTTGCGCCCCTTGGTCAACAATTTTTTAGTTGATGAATTGTCATCAACGGATTTTCAGATCCGAAAACAAAACTCCCGGCCACAAGTACATCAGCACCTGCCTCATAAAGCAATTTTCCAGTCTCAAAATTAACCCCACCATCGATTTCAATCAAAACATTCGCCTGCTTTTCTTCTATTAATTGTTTCAATCTGACCACCTTTTGATAGGTATTCTGAATGAATTTCTGTCCGCCAAATCCTGGATTAACAGACATTAATAATACCAAATCTACCTCATTTATAATATCTTCAAGTAAGTGAACAGAGGTATGTGGATTAAGACAAACTCCTGCCTTCATCCCTTCCTGACGTATAGCACTAACTGTGCGGTGAAGATGATTGCAAACCTCGTAATGAACTGTAAGGATATCGGCACCTGAATCACGAAACGGCTTGATAAATGGATCAGGATTGATAATCATCAGGTGGACATCGAGCGGCTTAGTGGCTACTTTCTTAACATGTTGAATAACCGGTAATCCAAAGGAGATATTCGGAACAAATACGCCATCCATCACATCAAAATGGATCCAGTCAGCTTCGCTCTGATTGATCATTTGAATATCTTTTCCAAGGTTGTTAAAATCGGCTGATAATATTGAAGGTGAAATAAGTCGGCTCACAGTAATTATTTTTTAATGAGAAATGGGGTTCACCCCTCAAAATTAGTTTAAAACGCCGAATTATCGGAACTGAGATAAAATTTTATGCTATAGAGTATAAAATTTGGTTTATACATTGTCATGGTTTCAGCAAAATAAGTCATTGTTATTTTATTGAATATCTGAAATTTATATCAATTATAGTTTTAGTATTATTATTTAGACCTAATTAAAATAGCAAATCTGGCCAGAAATTGATAATATTGTCGCTTTGTAAATAATACAGATAGTGATGGGATGCAGTTTATGCAATACAAATACAGACTCAAGCCGGCCGGTAATGCTCGATACATACGACTGGCTCAATGATATACCAGATACAAGTTATGAATCAAACATCGTCGAAATAAGGTTTAAAGGGACACGAAAAGAATTTTTCAGAAATGAAGAAGGGATACATTTAAAGCGTGACGAGTTGGTCGTCGTTTCTTGTTCACCCGGTCACGACGTTGGAGCCGTTTCGCTAACCGGTAGGCTGGCAGAACTTCAGTTCAAACGAAAAGTGAAAAACCAGGAAGGGTATGACTGGAATAGGATATACAGGAAAGCTATGCCTGGGGATGTCATTAAATGGGAGAAAGCCAAATCGCGCGAAAATGAAGTAATGATTCGTGCGCGTCAAATCGCCAACGAGCTGAATATTAATATGAAAATAAGTGACGTGGAGTTCCGTGGTGATAACACGAAAGCTATTTTCTATTACATTGCAGACCAGCGTGTTGATTTCAGAGAATTGATAAGAAAATTTGCCAGTGAATTTTCGATCAAGATTGAAATGATGCAGATTGGAGCTCGCCAGGAAGCCGCCCGCATTGGTGCCGTAGGCTCTTGCGGCCGTTCATTGTGTTGCTCAACCTGGCGAACAGACTTTTCAAGTGTGACTACAGATGCTGCCATTAAGCAGGGTTTATCGCCAAACGCAGAAAAAATGACTGGACATTGTGGCAAACTTAAATGCTGCCTCACTTACGAACTCGATCAATACCTTGAAGCTCAGGAAGATTTCCCAAATGAATTGCTGACCATTGAAACGGACAAGGGATTAGCACGTCACTTCAAAACCGATATTCTCCAGAAAAAAATCTCCTACAAAACCGATCATGCCGACGGTCGAATTTTTGTGCTCGACCTGGAAGATGTCAAAAAATTCCTCAACATGAACAAGCGCGGGCAAAAACCATCGATTGAGGGTTTTGCCGAACTGGCACCTAAGCAAGAAAACATGATGAATGTTGGTAATTTAGATGAGAAATTCTTTTCAAAACCCACTCCGGCAAAAAACCGGACCCAACGTTTAGTAAAACTAAAAAGTAGTTCAATTCATAAAAAGACAAAATCAGTTGAATAACCCGAAAAGAAAATATTCAAAGACATATACGCATCCAAATCCCCAAATTTATGCCGCTTTATAATTCGCTTGATAGCAAAATATTAAAAGCGAACCTTTTGGATGAATCGTTTGTCCGAAAAACGATTTCGCTTTACCGGTACTTCATTCTGGATACCCCCCAGGAATTCAGGGATCAGTTGTACCGGGAATGGGCCGATCTGAATGTTTTTGGCCGGATTTACATTGCCCGTGAAGGGATAAATGCACAACTGAGCGTTCCGGAATACAATTTTGAGGCATTTCTGCAATCGTTGAATAATCACCCAATCTTCGACCAGATTCCGATAAAATATGCAATCGAGGACAGTGGAAAATCATTCTACAAACTAACCATTAAAATTCGGCCAAAACTGGTTGCAGATGGGCTTGATGATCAATCTTTTGATGTAACAAATGTTGGAAATCACCTGACCGCGGAAAAGTTTCATCAATTGGTTGAAACAGGGGAACACATAGTGGTTGATATGCGGAATCATTATGAATCCGAAATCGGACATTTTAAAGGAGCCATCTGTCCTGACGTTGACACTTTCCGTGAGGAACTTACAATGATTACGGAAGCACTTAAAGACCAAAAAGATCAGAAATTATTACTCTATTGTACGGGAGGAATTCGCTGCGAAAAAGCAAGCGCTTATCTAAAACATCAGGGGTTCAAGGATGTGAATCAACTGCATGGTGGAATTTTGGAGTATGCAAGAAACATTAAACGACTAAACCTGGAATCAAATTTTATCGGTAAAAACTTCGTGTTTGATGAACGAATGGGCGAATCGGTTGACGGGCAGGTTATTTCTCACTGCCATCAATGTGGTAAGTCATGCGATGTGCACTCCAATTGTGCAAATGATTTGTGCCATTTACTTTTCATTCAGTGTAATCAATGTGCCGCGAAGTTTGAGAAGTGCTGTTCAACAGCATGTCGCGATCTAAAAAACGGATCGGAGGAGGAAAAACATCGCTTCATTAAATTAAAATCCGGGAATGACAGCTTTTACCGCAAAAGTTTTCGTCCGGTAAAAAGTTCTAATTTCGCCAATCCGGATTCAGTATCCGGACAAAAATCTGTTGTATAGTATGCCCAATTTTTGGAAAGCCCTTTCTAAACCGATATTTGCATTGGCCCCAATGGAAGATGTAACCGACACATCTTTCCGTGAAGTCGTGGCCGGTCTTTCTGACCCTGAATACCTGCAACTGCTTTTCACTGAATTCACTTCCATTGATGGGATGAACCATCAGAAAGGGAAAATCCGCGTAAGTGAGCGATTGTTGGTCAGCAGATCGGAGAAAAACGTACGAAGGCAAAAGAATATTAAGCTGGTGGCACAAATCTGGGGCAATAAACCCGAGTTGTTCCATAAAATAGCCCGTGAAATTACTGCCGAATATGAATTTGACGGACTGGATATCAATATGGGTTGTCCGGTAAAGAATGTGGTTAAAAACGGCTGTTGTTCAGCATTGATCAATCAGCCGGAGTTAGCCAAAGAGATCATTCTCGCCACCAAGGAGGCGACTCATTTACCCGTTTCGGTAAAAACCAGAACCGGTGTAAAATCTCATGACACGGAGGTTTGGATTTCCCATTTAATGGAAACGAAACCAGCCGCCATCATTCTTCACGGAAGGACTCAAAAACAACAATCAGATGGGTTGGCAGATTGGGATGAGATTGCAAAAGGGGCACGGATCCGTGATCAAATGGATCCCGGGGTTTTATTCTTGGGGAATGGAGATGTCCAATCGGTTTCACAGGGGCTTGCATTGACTGCCAAATATGGAATCGATGGCGTGATGATCGGAAGAGGAATTTTTCATGACCCATGGTTCTTTAATCCTGAGCATCAACCACCATCAAAATCAGAAAGGTTATCCCAATTAATTCTTCATACACAGCTGTTCGAAGAAAACTGGGGCGGCAAAAAGAATTTAAATCTGCTGAAACGATTTTACAAGATATACACCAACGACTTTCAAGGTGCGGCCAAATTGAGGGCAGAACTCATGGAGGCCACAACATTCGCAGAAGTTTACCGGATTGCGAATGCCGCCAAATTCGATTAATTATAAAACCCACCCTGGGAAGTGCTTATCCCGGAGTGGATTTAATTACCATATATTGCTATAAATTAAACTTTTGGCAGCATCCAAGGTTCACGATAGCTAGGCAACAGATACTTATTGGCCTCTTCGTCATTTGTGAATTTTGTTCCATCCCAAACCAACTTTTTACCGGTTCGGTAAGCGATATTTCCTAAAGCTGAGAATTTGGCAATATGTGCGCCAATTTCCACGCTGGCATTAGTATTCGGATTACGACTTTTCGCGCAATCAAGGAAATTCTTCACATGGTTTTTCAGACCTTCGCCTGTTCCCTTTACAAGCGGAACTGCTTCCATCCTTTTTTCGCGGTTAACGACTTCAGGGATTACCTCCCAACCATTACGATCGATTACCAAAGTACCATTTTCGCCAACAAAACCTAATCCATGATTACGGCCATAGGCTCCATCATTAATTCCGATGGCGTGATCCCACATCACATTAAATCCGTCGAATTCATAAATAGTCTGTAAACTATCAGGAGTTTCACAAGCGTCGGTAGGATAACCATACTTACCACCCATTGCCATAATTGATTTTGGCGCAGTGACATCCATTCCGAATAATGCATAATCGAGCAAGTGAACGCCCCAGTCGGTCATTAAGCCTCCAGCATAATCCCAGAACCAACGGAAAGTAAAATGAAACCGGTTCCTGTTGAACGGACGATTGGTTGCCGGCCCCAGCCACATATCGTAATCAACTCCTGCCGGTACGGGCTCATCGGCCAGAACCGGAATAGAAGGACACCATCCCTGGTAAGAGAACACACGTACCAACCTGATTTTGCCTAATTTACCAGTACGAATAAAGTCAACGGCACTTTGCCAATGCGGATCACTCCTTTGCCATTGCCCTACCTGAACCACACTTTTATATTTCTGAGCCGCCTTCACCATTATATTACACTCCTCAATAGTTCTGCCCAGCGGTTTCTCACAATAAACATCTTTCCCAGCCTGACAAGCAGCTACCATCTGAAGACAGTGCCAATGATCTGGGGTTCCGATAATCACAACATTAATATCTTTATTTTCAATCAGTTTACGCCAATCCTTGTAAAGATTCGCTGGCTTCTTACCGCGTATCTTTTCAACATCAGCGGCACGGCTATTCAGTACCTCATCATCGATATCGCACAATGCAATGCATTCAACCTGTGGATTTAGAAGAAATGCCTGTAAATCAGAAAACCCTTGTCCTTTGCAACCAATCAGACCTACATTTATCTTATTATTAGCTGCACAAGAAGCGGTTACGCTTGACAATGAGGAAATCAAACCAATTCCCGCTGCCGTTGTTCCAGTGTTTTTAAGAAACACTCTACGTGTTGTCATAAGTAAATTTATTTAATTTTAAAGTTGTATCCGGGGAAAGCATTTATTTGCAGTTAGTCTATAAAAATCTCCAATTCCAACCTATAATTCTATACTACAGTCGATTAGATCGCAATTCATTATATTCTAAAAACGGCTAAAAATAGCGATTTATTCCACTCCGTGTTCCCCTTTTAAGATAATTTAATTAATTCTTATGGAATTATCTCCAGAATTGAATGAATTGGAAGATTAGTGACGATCACTTTAGATACCCCGTTCTGAAAATCAAATTTCAACTCCTGACCCTCCGGTTGCAATACAATTCTGGCTGGTTTCTTAATTGTTCTAATACTAACTTTCAAGTCTTTAAGTGCAGGAATCTCATCATAACCTACTGCTGACGGATTTGTATGTTCCCCGGCTATATTTACCAAATTCACATACATCCTATTATTTAATTGATTTACAGCTACGTGAACCAAATGGGATCCGCTGACCTTAACCACCTGGTCTGTAAATAGTTTTGTGATTAAGTCACTGATAAAATCGCGAAGAACCGGAGATTTATAATCGATATAATTCGAGCCGGCGTTAAAATAAACCCCTGCAATCTTTCCATTTCCGAAATCATTCACGGAGGCGGCGATCAACTTTCCTTTGTCCCTGAAATCACTTCCGGTATAAAAGTTAGCCACCGGTTTTGTACCAGGCTGCAATTCGACCGAAAGCAGCGAAGATCGGATAGCTCCGATCTTGTCAGAGGTTGCAATAAAAGCCTGATCTTCTTTAATATCTCCCAATGATTTGATTCCAAGCTCCTTTTCGAATAACTTGGCAGTTTCTGTTCCCATAATCAATAGGTTTCCGCCATCTCTTGCATATCGCTTCAATTCGTCAATAAAAGTAGGTTCCAGATAATCACATTCGGGAATAATAATCATTGGATACTGTTCCATCTTACCGCGAAGGTGATGCTCCATTAAGATCTCGGCAGGATGCTGTCCATCCAGCACCAGATTCAAAGCGCCCTGCAATTTTAAAGTTGAATAGGAGTATGGAATCGGGGCATTTTTCTGATATGAGGCTGTTGGATAAAGTAATGCTATCTGAGGAATCGCCTTTGCCTTATGACAGAATTGCTGCCGTGCACGGCAAAAGGTGGCGATCTCCGAAAGGGTTGTTGCCAGCCAGGGCTTGATGGATAAATCGCGGTTCTGCTGGTAATAGAATTGAACCCCGCCTCCCATCGCCATGATCTGCGCTGCTTCCTGTTCCAGCTGGACCGAGGATTTCACGTTCATGGGCATCTTTCCGCCGTTCCACGAAAAACCCCAGGCCATCAAATCCCATGGTTTCCCTTGCGGAGCGAGACATCTGGCTTCGAAAGCCGAGCGGTAAACTCCGTTTTGCGGGGTTACATCTCCTGACAAATAATCAACATCTGCAGTTACTTTTTCGGGCATCAGCGATGAATATGCCCAATTGCTTGTAATCTGAAATGCCGGATTGTATTGATGAATGGCATCGATATATTTTTTCAAATGTTCGCGAAACAAGCTCCGCGTATATTCCATAAATTCAGGATAATACTTGTCGGATGACTTCTTAGGTATTTCAGTGATTCCGGTCTCTTTTGTAAACCGTTGCACAGACGCTTCGCCGTAATCGGGTTCAACAGCCCAGCACTCACCATCGATCCAAGCTCCGTCGACGCCGTAATCGCTTAATTCTTTGAGCTGAGGAATCATATAAATATCAAGGTAAGGGCTAAAAAATGAAGTTTTTTGGATGCTTCGTTCTCCATTTGCTTTGATTATTGCCCAATCGGGATGTTCACTGACAACTTTGCCATCCCAGACACCCGAGAAGTGCATAAAAAGCGCCACCTTATTCTTTTCGGTTATTTCGCGAAAAAGTTTAAGCGGGTCTTTTTCGAAACCTTTAACATGAAAACCCACCTTGGTCGGATAGCTGGATATCCCGGGGTGACCTTTGCAATCGATCTGGATAAAATCGGGTTTTACTTTGGTCAGGAATGTGTCAACCATTTCGGGCGTAAGCGTTTTGCCGGCATCCGTAATATCCTCACTGGCATGCAAATCGAAGTGAACACCAAAAAAACAGTCAGCTCTTTTTAGTTTTTCTTTCGGTTTTTCAGTTTGGGAATTGGCAGAAAAGCTTGTGAATACAAGCAGGAAAAGAAAGGTCAGTAGTTTATTCATAATGTGATTATTGTATAAATGCTTATTTTCAACCCGTATTGAAGGCTAAAAATAAGCATTTTATATTCCTAAAGGAAAAGAAAAATGTGTCAATGTCCTGAAAATCGAAATTGTGAATTTAGATCATGGGACTTAAGTTCCGCATCTGGATTTTAGTTCTTAATATCATAAACCATCAATGCATTGTTGTGCCTGATGTACAATTTTTTATCGGCAATCACCGGATGTGCCCAATGCTGGTCTGCTCCCAAAGGCACTTTAAATTTGCTAAGGATACGGAATTGATCCGGAGTACCTTCCGCAAGTGCCATTTCTCCATCCTTTTCGGCATAGCAATAGAAATGTCCATCTGCATAAATAACAGGACCACCACCCAACTCTTTGGCGATATATTTGGTCAGCCCTGTTTTCATATCAATGCAGAACCATTTCGGTTGCAGATAGGCTCCGCCATAAACGAAACCGTCTTTCAATATAAAAGCACCCATCAGATTGGTAAATTCCCTGTTTCGCCACACAATTTCCGCCTTTTTCCCGTCTGGCGAAAGTTTCAGCAATACCAATCCTGAACTGTCTTTCCGCGAAGCGCTTGATATCAGAAGTTTACCATCGGAATAAACCGGAGTATTGGCATGAATCTTATTGTCCTGAAACTGGTGAATGCGCCAGTACATTTCTCCGGTATCGGCATCCAACCCGATAATTGAAGTTGCAGTCAGGTTCACAAGCAAACGGTGACCGTTGTGGTTAATTAATATAGGTGAACTGTAAGTTGCCGGTTCGCGGTAACCCGGACTCGACCAGATTTTCTTTCCCGTGAAGCGGTTCATCGCCACCATGTTGTTTACTTTTCCGCCCGGCGTACAATACAACCTGTCTCCTTCGATCAAAACCGATTCTGAGAAACCAAATTGGACCGAATCAGCCTGTAAATCCTTAAAAAAGTCGACACTCCAAACTGATTCACCGTTTTGGGCTTTCATGCAATGAATACTTCCATTTCCGCTCTCCACGTAAATCAGATCGTCAACCACTATCGGGGTGGAACGCGCGCCTGGAAAAATTGTCGTCCAGTCATTACCATAGCTTTTTTTCCAAAGCAATTTGCCTTTGGTGTCGAATGAAAAAAGAAAACCTTCAGATTTAAGCGTATCGGGAATACCCGTAACAAAAACCCGATCCTTCGACACAGCTGCACTTCCCTGCCCTATTCCGAGCCCTTCGAATGACCAGACCATTTTAGGACCTTCGGAAGGCCACACATTCAGTAAATTTGTTTCGGTATAAACACCATCCCGATTTGGGCCACGCCATTGGGACTGAGCTGATAATGTCTCACCTACTGAAATTATTACGACAAGGCAAACAAAAAATACGAATCGCTTCAAGTTCATTTTCTACGGTTTAAAAATTTGGGTTGATCAACAATTTGCTGCGATAATAGGCAATTCATTACGATAAATCAACATCCAACAAAAAAAATAGCTAATCCCGTCTTGTATCACCAATCTGCTGCCTACTTTTATTCCAAAGAAAAACAGCGATGAATGCAGAGCTTGAAAACTATTATCTAAAACAAAATGAACCTTTTAGGGGATCTTTATTCGCATTAAAGCAAATCATCATGGGTGTCAGCGATCTCATAACGCATGAGCGAAAATACCAGATTCCGTTTTTTTGTTACCAAGGAAAGAAGATAGGGTTTCTCTGGATGAACCGGAAGAAACTGATTTTAGGTTTTGTTACCGACAAAAGCATTCTCCCCCAAGAGGCAGGGATAAGACAAAAAGACAAGATGGAAATGATACAGATTGACCCGACTGCAGATCTTCCGAAGGAACTGATTGTGTCAAAACTTCAGGATCTGATTGGCAAGTATGAAAAAAATCAGAAGTAATCAAGAACGTTTCGTATTTTTATCGGCTCATCAAATCTGAAAAATAAATCTTATGCTACGACTAATACTCCTCTTTTTGCTGACCGGAATAGTAACTTTAGGTTTTGCCCAAAAGCCCAATCCTGCAATGAAGAAAAAGAACCTCTCCGGAAATCCGATTTTCGAAGGATGGTATGCCGATCCGGAAGGAACCATATATGGTGATGAATATTGGGTTTACCCAACCTTATCAGATGTGTATGGCAATTACAAACCCATCGACGAAAATTCGCTGACGCCACGTCAGAAACTGACCATCAACAAGGATTACCTCAAGCAAACCTACCTGGATGCATTTTCGTCAAAGGATCTGATCACCTGGACAAAACATCCCAAAGTTCTGGATATCAAAGATATTTCATGGGCAGCCTTTGCCATTTGGGCACCGGCAACCATGCATGCCAACGGCAAATATTACCTGTTTTTCGGTGCAAACGACATTCAAAGCGACAAAGAATATGGCGGCATCGGAGTAGCCGTTTCAGACAAACCCGAAGGACCTTTTAAAGATGCCTTGGGAAAACCGTTGATCGGCGAGTTTCATAACGGAGCACAACCCATTGACCAGTTTGTTTTTCGAGATGACGACGGCCAGTTTTATATGTATTATGGGGGATGGCGCCATTGCAACATGGCCAAACTAAGCAGCGATTTACTGAGTATTGTCCCTTTTTCGGACGGAACAAGTTTCAAGGAGATCACGCCTGAAAAATACGTGGAAGGTCCGTTTATGATTAAGCGAAACGGAAAATACTACCTGATGTGGTCCGAAGGTGGATGGACAGGTCCTGATTACAGCGTAGCTTATGCCATGGCTAACTCACCTTATGGTCCATTCAAACGTGTCGGGAAAATTCTTCAACAAGACCCGAAAGTTGCTACAGGTGCAGGCCATCATTCGGTCATCCATATCCCTGGAACGGATGATTGGATCATTGTTTATCACCGGCGTCCCTTGGGCGAAACGAACGGCAATCATCGTGAAACCTGCATGGATCAGTTGATTTTTAATCCGGATGGAACCATTCAGCCTGTTAAAGTTACCTTTGAAGGGGTTGCTAAAAGAGTATTACCGAAAAAATAACGAATTACAGCGGGTGTTAGGCGCTGGCTTCTGGCTGCAAATAGCCAAAACGGCTTAATATTGATCAGAAATGAGTTTCAGAAATTAAAGGTGCATTGAAAAGCGCCCGATAAATTCAATTTATCGGATAAAATTGGTTGCTTCGCTGCATTTTTCTAATTTCACGCTCTTAAATTTATCCGGATGATATTTCCCGAAATAACCGTAAATACTCCAATTGAGTTAATCAATCAATACGTCACAGACACCATGGTTGAAAACCTCGGAATCCGATTTACAGCCATTGGCGACGGATGGGTAGAGGCCACCATGCCAGTCGATCACCGAACTTCACGCCCCGGAGGATTGTTGCACGGAGGTGCCAACCTGGCGCTCGCCGAAACTGTTGCAGGACTTGGTTCCATGCTGACCATCGATAACAATGATTTCGATGTTCTCGGAATTCAGGTCAGTGCCAACCACACAGGCGGAACGTCAAAAGGAACCGTTTTTGCCCGTGCCGAAATTGTACATTCCGGGATCCAGACACAGGTTTGGAATATTGAAATAAAAAGTGAAGCCGGAAAACTAATTTCGACTGCAAGAGTGACCAACATGATTGTAAAACGTAATGGAAAATAAGACCAATTTAATTTCGGTTCTGGATCAACTCATTGAAAAACATATTGCTTTTGCCTGTTGGTTTAACCCGATGGATAATATCCTCGGGATTGTTGTTGGAAATTCATCAGATATTAAAGTATTAGACCGCTTCGATCAGTTAAATGGCGAAGCCGGATTTGTTTTTGCACCGTTCAGAATCACTGATAAATACCCGGTTATTCTTCTGAAACCAGCCATTTA
>JANYLE010000466.1 GCA_025363795.1 Mariniphaga sp.
GATCTCAAAGATTGCCTATTTCAGCATGGAGTTTGGTTTACACTCAAGTCTGAAAATTTACTCAGGCGGACTTGGAGTCCTTGCAGGTGATTTTCTGAAAGAGGCGAGTGATTCGAAAGTTGATATGACGGGAGTCGGTCTACTCTATCGCTATGGTTATTTCAAACAGATCATTTCGAGTCAGGGTGAACAGATTGCACAATACGACGCCGAACATTTCTCTAAAATACCGATCCTGCCGGTAATGGATGAGAATAATGCCTGGATTACGATTGCCATTGATATGCCCGGACGAACAGTCTATGCGCATGCCTGGTCCGTTAAAATCGGGAATATTAAATTATACCTCCTTGATACCGACTATGATGCCAACCAGGATCCTGATCGTTTCATTACGCACCACCTTTATGGCGGCGATAATGAAAATCGGTTGAAACAGGAAATGGTGCTTGGACTCGGAGGTATCAGACTATTGGAAAAAATCGGAGTCAAAGCAGATATTTACCATTGTAACGAAGGGCATGCCGCATTTATCGGGCTCGAAAGGATGAAAAATCTGATGGAAAACTCGGGCCTTACTTTCGCCGAAGCACAGGAAATGATCAGGGTATCAACGTTATTCACAACACATACACCAGTCCCGGCAGGGCACGACTCATTTCATGTCGACCTTTTCAAACTATACATGGGCAATGTCGCCCAGACTCTTAAAATCTCACTTGACGATTTCCTTTTCCTTGGAAAAGCATCATCTCAGGAGGATCATTTTAACATGAGCTACCTGGCTTCCAACCTTTCGCAAGAAATCAACGGAGTCAGCATGTTGCATGGAAAGATCAGCAAAGGCTTACTATCTACTTTATACAAAGGCTTTTTACCTGAGGAACTTGAAAATATCGGGTATGTTACCAACGGCGTTCACTATCCTACATGGGCAGCGGCGGAATGGAAAACAATCCACGAAAAATTTTTAAAACCGGAAGAGCTCGCCGAAGATATTCATGATTATGAAGAGGATACAGAAGCAAGAGCCTGGAGAAATGTCTATAAAGTTCCGGATAATGTAATTTGGGAGACGAAGTCAAAACTCCGCGAAGGATTGATCAACTACGTTAAAGAACGCTTTTCTGATACCCACATTCAACGGAACGAGAATCCAAAATACATTGCAGAGGCTATTTCAAAACTGAATCCTAAAGCCCTCACGATTGGTTTCGCACGTCGGTTTGCCACTTACAAAAGGGCTCACCTGCTTTTCCGCAATCTCGACCGGTTAGCAAAAATCGTCAATAATCCTGAGCGCCCTGTGCAGTTTCTATTTGCCGGGAAAGCACATCCCGCTGATAAGGCGGGACAAGACCTGATCAAATTCATCATTGATATTTCAAAACGACCTGAATTTATAGGGCGTATCCTTTTCATTCAGAACTACGATATGAACCTGGCGAAAATGCTGGTTCAGGGATGTGATGTCTGGATGAACACACCGACCCGTCCGCTCGAAGCTTCGGGAACATCGGGCGAAAAAGGGGTAATGAATGGCACACTTCACATGTCGGTGCTCGATGGATGGTGGGTTGAAGGTTATAAAAAAGATGCCGGATGGTCACTCCCACTCGAAAAAGCATTCGACTCCGATGAACTGCAGGATGAATTGGATGCTGAAGCCATTTACAGCATCTTCGAAAACGAAATTGTTCCGGCTTATTATTATCGGAACGATAAAAACATCCCTATCCTTTGGGTCGACTTTATAAAAAATACTTTTGCAGAAGTAGTTCCCCACTTCACCACACGCCGGATGATGAAGGACTATTTCACACGTTACTATATTCCGCAATCGACAAGAATGACCATGTTAAAGGCGAATAACTTTGCCAAAGCCAAAGAAATGGCAGCATGGAAAGAAAAGGTTCTTGCGGTATGGGATCAGATTGAGGTTGTCAACATACAGCTTGCTGACGGGATCACCAATACCTACAAAATGGGGCAAACTTACCTGTCAACTATTGTTTTAGATATCAAAGGATTATCGCCTGATGAAATCGGTGTTGAAGTGATCATAGCCTCCGGAAACGAGCATCCGGAATATGTTGAGAGGCATGAATTTATCTCCGGGAAAGTCGCTAACGGGTTGACACACTATTCGCTCAACCTGACTTTGACAAAACCGGGATCATATAATTACGGAGTCAGAATTTACCCTAAAAATTCAGAGCTTCCTAATCGGCAAGACTTCAGAATATTAAGATGGCTTTAGTTATAGCACATTAAAAAACAAACCCGGTCAAAAGCCGGGTTTGTTTTTTAATGGAAAATTATTTCCTCTACGTTTCCAGGAAACAATCAAGAACTATTATCGCTATAATTTATTGGACAAAAGCTTATTCAATAAGTCTTCCTTGTGCTTTGGCGAAACTTTGAGCAACTCGCCGGTTTTAAGTTCGACCATCCCGCCGTCAGTTTTAAGGTACCGAACAACATTCAAAATATTTACCAAATGACTCCTGTGAATCCTTACGAATCCTAATGGTGCCAAAAGGTGTTCGAACTCAAGCAGCGTACGGCTTACAACCTTTTCAGGAGCGGCTTTAAAGATGATGCGTGTATAGTTCCTTTTCCCCTCACACCTGACGATATCTTCAACTTTAACAATAGCAAACCCATTAATCTCGGGCAAAGCAACAGTTTTAGATGCATTTTCGTCAAGCGACATCATATTGTCTTTCAAAGTCTTAACCCTTCCTTTATTCTCAACCCTAGGAATGTGAGGAATACGCATGATCGCCTTAGTCAACTCGTCGACATTTAACGGTTTAACGATATAGTCAAAGGCAGAATATTTAAACGCCTTAACCGCGTATTCGCTATATGCCGTAATAAATATCAACTTAAAATTAACCGTTTTGAGTTTATCCAAAAGATCGAAACCCGTACCATCCGACATGCTGATGTCAAGCAGAACTAACTCAGGATCTGTATCCTCAATTAGTTTAACCCCCTCCTCAACCGACCCGGCTTCTCCAAGAATTTCAATGTTGTCAAGGAACTTTTCGAGCATCTCTCTCAAAACCATTCTTGAAACATAGTCGTCGTCTATTATAACTGTTTTTAGCATATCCTCATAGTTCAAACTTATTGCTCATGGGCCATAAACCTCCCGAAATATTCACTGATACTTTCTTATGTGATCCATTTTGTATAGATTAACAAACAATCTCCGAAAAGGATTAGTTTATCAATGGTTTATTTTGGTCGGCCAAAATTAGAAAAATCGGGTAACTTTGCCTAAACGATAAAAACTTTATGCATAAACTTGTTCCTGATGAATCATTATGATGAGAATGAGTTGTTTTTCAGGAGTACTGTTTTAACTCTTTTGAATAATTCCCATCTTTACAAAAAAAATAAATGGCTCTCATTTTAAATATCGAAACCTCGACAGATGTATGTTCCGTAGCACTTGCCCGTGATGGCGCGGTCATACACGCGCGCGAAAATTTGACGGGACAGAATCATGCCATGCTTGTGACGGTTTACATCAATGAAGTGCTGGAAGAATCGAATCTTACAATGGAACAAATTGATGCCGTTGCGGTATCAGGAGGACCCGGTTCATATACAGGCCTGAGAATAGGGGTCTCAGTAGCTAAAGGAATCTGTTATGCTTCGAACTTGCCTTTGATTGCCATCTCTTCACTGGAAGCAATGGCACACTTTGTCATTAACAACAAGGAAAATCTTCATATTCCGGAAAATAACAACTTGCTTTTATGTCCAATGATTGATGCCCGACGAATGGAAGTTTACACGGCCTTTTATGATGTTAATGTTGTTCAAGTCCGTAAAATACAAGCCGATATCATCGACCATGAATCCTATCTTTCTTATCTTAACGATCATCCTGTCTTATTTTTTGGAAATGGTGCCTTAAAATGCCGCGATGCAATAACACATCCGAATGCAGTTTTTGTCAATGGCATTACAACCTCGGCCAAAAGTATGGCTCCCCTGGCGGAGAAGGAATTTAATTTGAAAAAATTCGTGGATGTAGCTTATTATGAACCTTTTTACCTCAAAGATTTCGTGGCAACAATTCCTGTGAAGAATATCTTTAAATGAAAAAAGTACTCGTAATCACCTATTACTGGCCACCTAGCGGAGGTGCTGGTGTTCAGCGATGGCTGAAATTCGTGAAATATTTACGCGAATTTGGGTGGGAACCGGTAATTTATACCCCTTCAAATCCTGAGTATCCGGTTATTGATGATACCCTGGCGAGCGATATTCCAACCGGGATTGAGGTAATTCGTACTCCAATCTGGGAACCTTACACATTTTATAAAAAAATCACCGGGAAGAAAAGTTCAGCGAAGGTTCATCCGGGATTATTAAACGATAAAAAAAATTCCGGATTGATCGAGCAGTTGTCAGTCTGGATCCGAGGAAATCTGTTTATCCCCGACGCAAGGAAGTTCTGGATCAAACCTTCTGTCCGATTCCTGATTAAATACCTTGATGTAAACCACGTAGATGCAATTGTTTCAACAGGACCACCCCATTCAATGCACCTGATTGCACTTGGTGTGAAAAAAAAATTAAAGCTTCCATGGCTGGCCGATTTCCGCGATCCGTGGACTGATATTGATTTCTATAAAGACCTTAAAATCTCGGCTTACGCGGACGAAAAGCACAAAACACTTGAACTGCAAACCATTAAAGGCTGTGATGCAATGGTTGTCGTCAGTAGTGAGATGAAAGGTAATTATGAAAAGATGGGGGGGAATAATATTCACTTGATTACCAATGGATTTGACCCTGAGGATATGGGTGATGAACAGCTTATCATTGACCAGAAATTCTCAATCACCCATGTTGGTTCAATTCCTCCCAACCGAAATCCACAGGTATTATGGCAAGCACTTGCCGAATTGTCCGAATCACTCCCCAAATTCCGGAATGACCTGGAAATAAAACTTGTTGGGAAAGTGGATCAATCAGTAATTGATGATCTTTCAAGGCTGAAACTTAACGATAAGCTCAATCTGATTGAATATGTCTCTCACGATAAGGTGGGACAACAGTTGAAACAATCGGCAGTTTTGCTGCTGGCCATTAATAATAGTCCCAATGCAAAAGGAATTCTGACGGGGAAATTCTTTGAATATTTGGCGGCAAGCAGACCAATATTGGCTATCGGTCCGGCCGACGGAGATTTGGCACGAATACTTAAAGAGACGGAGGCTGGCACAATAGCCGACTATCATGATTTGGAAGGAATCAAAAAGATCATTATAGCCCTTTATGAGAGGTTTCTCCTGAACAACTTAACGATTAATCCAAAAGGGATCGAAAAATATTCAAGAAGAAATCTTACCGCCGAACTGGCTACCATCCTAAATAAGATCACATTATGAAGAAAATCGTTACGATAGTCGGGGCGCGTCCCCAGTTTGTAAAAGCAGCTGTTGTAAGCCGGGCATTGTCGAAATTCGGAATCGGGGAAGTCATCATTCATACCGGACAGCACTTCGATGAAAATATGTCGGCCGTTTTCTTCGAGGAAATGCAGATTCCAAAGCCAAAATACAATCTTGAAATCAGCAACTTAGGTCACGGGGCGATGACTGGAAGGATGTTGGAGAAGATCGAAAAGATATTGATCCACGAAAAACCTGACCTTGTTTTAGTGTATGGCGATACAAATTCAACGCTGGCCGGAGCCCTTGCTGCGTCAAAGCTTCATATTCGTGTTGGTCATGTCGAGGCTGGATTACGGTCGTTCAATAACCAGATGCCAGAAGAAATCAACCGGATACTCACCGACCGGATTGCATCCATCCTGTTTTGCCCAACGACCACAGCAATTGAAAATCTTCGCAAAGAAGGATATGAAAATTTTGACTGCCAAGTCATTAATTGTGGTGATGTAATGCAGGATGCCGCGCAGTTTTATGCTGAAATATCCGACCAACGCTCAACCATTATCGAAAAACTGCAATTGGGGCAGCAACCTTTTGTTCTGGCAACAATTCACCGTCAGGAAAACACCGACGATCCTTTAAAACTTAAAAATATTTTTGACGCGTTGAATGAAATAAGCACTACTGCAAGAGTTGTGTTACCAATTCATCCTCGTACACGTAATATACTGACACAGTCTGGCATCAAATCAAACGTCGAACCTATTGACCCGGTTGGATACTTAGATATGATTCAGCTTCTTAAAAATTGCACAATGGTATTAACCGACAGTGGTGGCTTGCAAAAAGAGGCCTATTTCTTTCAAAAACATTGCATTACCTTGCGTGATGAGACAGAATGGACAGAGTTGGTGGAACAAGGTTATAATCTGCTTGCAGGAAATAATCAGGCTGGAATTCTTGAAGCATATCAAAACCTGAAGTCAAAATCTTCCGATTTCTCGCAGAATCTTTACGGAAATGGACATGCCTCTGAAACAATTGCAAAATTATTGGCAAATTTGTGATGCATAAGGTCGATCCTTTATGGTCGCCGCCCAAATTAAATAAAAGAATATGACGAATTCAATAAAAATGGTTGACCTTCACGGTCAGTACCTGAAAATAAAAGATGAAGTCGATCAGGCCATACAGGAGGTTATCTCCTCATCAGCCTTTATCAACGGAAAACCCGTTGAAGCTTTTGCACATGAAATGGCCGATTACATTGGTGCAAAATATGTGGTTCCTTGCGCGAACGGCACTGACGCACTTCAAATCGCGTTTCAAACACTTGGTCTCAGACCAGGCGACGAAGTGCTCATGCCTGCCTTCAACTATGTTGCATCGGCCGAAGCAGCAGCCTTACTGGGCCTTGTACCTGTGTTTGTAGATGTTCATGAAAACACCTTCAACATCAACGAAAATCTGATCAGGGAAAAAATCACTCCTGCAACAAAAGCTATTGTTGTGGTTCATTTATTCGGACAATCAGCAAATATGTGGCCCATTCTTGAACTGGCCCTTGAATTTGGATTGAAAGTGATCGAGGATAATGCACAATCACTCGGGTCTGATTACCTCTTTCCCAACGGAGAAAAGAAGAAGACCGGAACGATGGGGAATCTGAATACCTATTCATTCTTCCCTACAAAGAATCTGGGCTGCTTTGGCGATGGCGGTGCATTGTCAACTGATGATCAGGGAATATTTTCAGAGGCACAAATGATCTCCCGTCATGGACAAGGACAAAAATATGCCTACGACAGGATTGGATGCAACTCGCGGCTTGATACCATCCAGGCAGCTATTCTTCGCGTAAAACTCAAAAATTTAGACCGTTATTTAAAAAACCGTATAGCTGCTGGTCATTACTACAACCAGTTATTAGGGACTCTGCCTCAGGTAAAAATACCTGCAGAGAACAATTGGTCACAACATACCTACAATCAATACGTTATTAGATTAGAGCATCGCGATAAAATCAAAGATTTACTTAAAGAGGCCGGGGTACCTTCAATGATCTATTATCCGTCACCGATCCATCTTCAGAAAGCTTATGCCTACCTCGGCTATAAAACGGGTGATTTTCCGATAGCAGAAATGCTTTGCCGCGAAGTTTTAGCGTTACCGGTTCACACTGAAATAACCTCCCAGGAACAGGAATTTGTTGTCAGTGCCTTAATCAATGCAATCAAAACACTATGGCACAATTCACTGCGCATCCATCTGCAATAATTGATGAAAATTGCGAAATTGGAGAGGGGACAAAAATATGGCATTTCAGTCACATCATGTCGAGATGTAAAATTGGAAAGAGATGTAATATCGGCCAGAATGTGGTGGTTTCGCCACAAGTTATTTTGGGCGATAATGTTAAAGTTCAGAACAATGTTTCCATCTATACCGGCGTGATCTGCGAGGATGATGTCTTTCTTGGTCCTTCGATGGTTTTCACGAATGTAATTAATCCTCGCAGCGCGATAACCCGCAAAGATGAGTACCGAAAAACAATTGTACGCAAAGGAGCATCCATCGGCGCCAATGCAACTGTGGTTTGCGGCAACGAGATCGGGCAATATGCAATGATCGGAGCCGGTGCAGTAATCACCAAAGAAGTTCCGGCTTACGCTTTGGTGTATGGCAATCCGGCACGTCAGAATGGTTGGGTCAGCGAATATGGACACAAACTGGCTTTCGATAGCCAGGGAATTGCGACTTGTCCCGAAAGCGGTGAAAAATATAGGTTACTGGACAATGTCGTGACCAGAATAGAACGTAAGAATTAAAAAAATATTGGATGTTTATTAAACAAACGCTTTATAAATTACTGGGAGTCAGGAATTACCTGATTGTTGTAAGCAGGATGTTTTTCATCACTTACGCATTGGGATTGCTTAAAAAAAACAAAACCTTTGATTGCCACTATTTTATAAAGAAATTGATCCGAAAAGGGGATCACGTGATCGATATCGGTGCAAATCTTGGTTATTATTCCCGGTTATTTGCCCGATTAGTGGGATCGAACGGAAAGGTTTTTAGCGTTGAACCTGTAACCCTTTTCAGAAACATACTGAGCATCAATACTTCAAAGTTCAAAAACACAACGATAATTCCCTATGCCCTGGGGGTGGAGGATAATAAGTCGATTGTAATGGGAATTCCCAAAAGTAATAAATACCTTCGTCATGGTTTAACAAGAGTTTTGGATAGCAATGAAAATGAGACCTTTGAATTCACCTTTACGGAAACGATGTTTACGCCGGTCACACTCTTCGGAAATCTCGAAAAATGCGACTATATCAAATGCGACGTCGAAGGCTATGAAATTCATATTATTCCGCAACTCGATTTCCTGTTAGGAAAATTTCAACCCATTATTCAGATTGAAATTGAGCCAGCTAACAGAAAGTCCATCATCGAATTTTTGGCATCGTACTCTTATTCTGTTTTTTACCTTGAAAAAGAAGTGCTCTTGCCGGTTGGGGCAACTCCCGAAGGCATTTATGGAGATTTCTTCTTTGTGCCTGAAAATAAATTCAATATAGTAGCACCGTATTTGGCTAATCTTTAAATTAAAAAATTTACCATGAAGAATTTTGCATTGATAGGAGCTGCGGGGTATATCGCTCCACGACATATGAGAGCCATCAAAGAAACAGGCAATACGCTGATCGCAGCTTATGACCCCTATGACGGTGTTGGAATCATTGACAGCTACTCGCCTGACACAAAGTTTTTTGTGGAATTTGAGCGATTTGACAGGTACCTAGAGAAATTGAAATACGACAAAGGGATAAATATCGATTTCATGAGCATCACCTCGCCCAATTATCTTCACGATGCCCATATACGCGTCGCCTTGCGCCGGGGTGCTCACGCGATCTGCGAAAAACCGCTGGTGTTAAACCCATGGAATATAGATGCTTTAGAGCGAGTTGCCACCGACTCAGGGAAGAAAATCTTTACAATTTTACAACTTCGCCTCCACCCGGTTATTATTGCCTTAAAGGAAAAAATAAAAGCTGCACCAAAAGATAAAGTTTACGATGTCGATCTGACTTACATTACCTCACGCGGAAACTGGTATTATACCTCCTGGAAAGGAGACATCTCCAAGTCGGGAGGAATTGCCACGAACATCGGGATCCACTTTTTCGACATGCTCACCTGGATTTTCGGTGATGTGAAAGAAAACATTGTTAATCTTCATACGCACGACCGGGCTTCAGGAGTCTTTACGCTCGAAAATGCCCGTGTTCGTTGGTTTCTGAGCATCAACAGCGACACCTTGCCAAAGGACGTCAAGGAAAGCGGGAAAACCACATTCCGGTCAATCACCGTTGACGGGGAAGAGATTGAATTTAGCGAAGGATTTACTGACCTTCACACCCGAAGTTATGAAGAGATCCTTAAAGGAAACGGGTTCGAAATTTGCGAATCGAAGAAGTCAATCGAAATTGTTTACGATATTCGGAACCAAACACCGGTTGGGTTAAAAGGTGATTATCATCCGTTCGCTAATAAGCCACTTTCAAGGCATCCTTTTGCCCGAAAAGATTAATAATTAAGCCACTAAGAATAATTCACCAAAATGGAAAAACCATCAGTTCTCTTTGTTTACGTGAATTATTCTTCTTTCGTAAAAGCCGATTTCGAAATTTTGTCGTCTTTTGCCAACGTCACAAAATACCAGTTTAAACCTGGGAAAGGAATTTTCCGGACGGGAATTGAGTTGTTCAGGGAACTCTTCTTTTTGATTCTCAATGGTTTTAAGTACGATTCGGTATTTGTCTGGTTTGGCGATTATCATTCGCTACTGCCCGTACTTTTTGCGAAACTATTCAACAAGAAGTCATTCGTAGTAATTGGAGGATACGATGTTTCGACGCTCGCAGCATATAACTACGGCGCTTTCAGCAATCCGATCCGGGCATTTTTCACCCGAAATACTTTTAAAAATGTCGGATTGTGCTTTCCTGTTGCTGAGGCACTGAAAGAGAAGTTATTGCTTATCAATCCAAAAGCAAAAGCTGAAACGCTCGCCACAAGCCATAATTCAGAGAAATTCTGTTTTTCGGAATACGACCGGCCCAGGCGTGTAATCACCGTTTCGACAACAGAAAACCACCAGCGTCTGATGGTCAAGGGGCTTGACAGGTTCCGGGAATTGGCCACCTTTTTACCGGAATTTGAATTTATAATAATAGGTGCCACGGATGCAGTAAAGGCCTATTTTGAACCAGTGCCCGTAAATTTGAGTTTACTTCCGCCACAACAATTCGATCAGCTGACCCAATATTACCAAAATAGCTCTATTTATGCGCAGTTATCACGCTCCGAAGGACTTCCCAATGCACTCTGCGAAGCGATGTTGTGCGGATGTATTCCGGTCGGGACAAATGTTGGTGATATTCAGATCACCATTGGCAATACTGGTTTAGCAATTGAGGATTGGAATCCGGAAATACTGGTTGAATTCATCCGTTCAAACCACAATAACAAGCAATTACGCGATGAGGCAAGAACAAGAATTCTAACTCGTTATAACCCGGAAATAAGAATTAAGCGTTTCAAAGAATTGATGGCTTAAGGACGCTGGAGCAGTAAAATTACATTGTTGATTTACAATAGTATTGAAAATGACCATTGAAATGAAAAAAAGGATACTGGTTTTGACTGATGGCAATATCGATAATGCGAGTGCCAGGATCAGAGCCATTCAATATATCCCGTTTTTCGAAGCTCAAGGTTATAAAGTCGCTCATATTCCGAGAGTTCCTCAAAGACCAGCTGGTCTGATCAGTAAATACACTGTTTTCCCGGTATTGAAACGGTGGTATTCTCTTAAGATGGGTTTCTCCTTACTTTTCAGAAAGTGGGACGTGGTATTTATACAAAGGATTTTCATCAGCAAGTATCTTTTAAAACTACTGAATAAGAAGTCGATACCCATTATCTACGATTTTGATGATGCCATCTACATCAATGCCAGGCGGCCTTCAGATCAGGAGAAAACGGCCATCATGATCAGAAATTCCACCAAAGTGATTGTAAGCACCGATTACCTGTCCAAATTCTGTCGCGATAACGGTCAAAACCCGGCGCTTATCCCATCACCTGTAGAAACCGACCGGATCAGGCCAACCGAAAAACAACAAAATCAAACTGTTACAATCGGCTGGATTGGATCTCCCTGGACATCCGGATTCCTAGACCTGATCGAAAAGCCCTTAATGCGATTAGCCGAAAAATACACGTTTCGGTTTTTAACAATAGGTGCCAAACCCGAATACCGGATTCAGGGAATTAATCACATCGCAAAATCCTGGGTTTTTGAGGATGAAAATGATGTACTTGGCCAGATGGATATTGGTCTGATGCCATTGCCCATCACAGAATTCGCCAAAATGAAAGGTGGCTACAAACTTTTGCAATACATGTCTGCCGGACTGCCATGTATTGCCAGTCCAGTCGGTATCAATCAAACGATTGTAAAACCCGGAGAAAACGGCTATCTTGCATCATCAGAAGATGAATGGTTTGAAGTATTGGAAAAACTGCTGCTTGATCCCGCGCTCCGGCTTAGAATGGGTGCAAACGGAAGAAAAGAGGCCCTTGAATTGTACAGCCGGGAGGTGTGTTTTGGAAAATTGTTAAAAATTATACGTGAATTATGATCTCACCCATTATCGCAGAAAAGATTGCCCAAAAGGAGCGGATCGTCATTGAGTTAGGCTGCGGGCCAAACAAGTCTGCCGGTGCTGTTGGGATCGATAAGTTTGAAGATAAAGCTGTTGATATCGTGGCTGATATCGAAAACGGACTACCGTTTTTGCCGGATAATTCCGTCGATGAGCTATTTTCAAGACATGTACTCGAACATATTGAAAACCTGGAACTCCTGATCAAAGAAATTTTCCGCGTCTTAAAACCGGGTGGAATTCACAGGGTTATTGTTCCTCATTTCAGCAATCCTCATTTTTATTCCGATTATACGCACCGCAGGTTTTTCGGGTTGTACACCTTCGATTACTTCGCGGATGAAGAGACCAAGTTAAAAAGAAAAGTGCCCAACTTTTATAATGATCTGCAGTTTCATATCACCAAAAGATACCTCCGGTTTTACTCACCAATCAGTCCATTACGGAATTTCATGAGAAGGAAGATCGGAAAATGGTTCAACCGCAGTTCAAGGGCACAGGAACGATATGAAGAATCGTGGTGCTACCAGTTCCCGTGCCAGGAAATACATTTCGAAATGACTAAGAAATAAGGATCTGCATTTTGAAAATCGGTAACCACAAAGCTTGATTCAGGTAGTGCGCATCCTTAGGGAAGGGACACCGCTCCACGAGAAGACGGGACACCTCAGCATTAGGATACGGGGCACTTCAGTATTAGGATATGCGACACCTCAGTATTAGCATACGGGACACCTCAGCATTAGAGGACGGGACTTCTCTTTCTCAGAAGATAAATATTAACATCTGGAATAGAATATTGTCACTTGATCGGCAGCTATTTATCAATTCTTTATCTTTAGCATCCTCAACACCTCATCAGCCTTTTCGTTTATATCGGGTGATAATTTCAACAGATAAATCGGGAGACAAAATAAAATGGACAGGATTGAACTTCGCACAAAGATATCGGCAATAAAATTGGGAAGCGGTGGCAAAAGTGCGGTTATCAAATAGGCACCGATTCCGATTCCGGAAACAATTAAAAATTTATAATTAAACGGCTGCAAACCAAATTTAAACAGTAAAAAGAGGTAGCGGAGTAAATTAAGAATTGAGAGCGAAACTGCTCCACCAATAGCAGCACCCGTAATTCCGAAGAGAGGAATTAGAAGTAGGTTATTTAATATCAGCAACATAACCAGAACAACCAAAAAGACGGTCTGAACTTTATAGTATTTTGATGATCCAAGAATGGAACTATTGGCGCCTGTGCTCATATCAATGAGGCTTCCCAGGCCGATAAAAAAGATAACCCACTTTCCGGGAAGGTATTCGGGTTTTAAAATTTGAAATACATTGTCGATGTTCGCCCAAAGCCCTAAGAACATGATCAGTCCGATGATAAACAGCGTCATGCAACTTTTTTCATAGATATTACGGATAGCCGCCAGGTTATTGTTTTTCCAGGCATCAGCCGAAACGATATTGGCGATTTTCAGGATCGATCTTGCCGGCAGGCTTACCATTATCCCAAAAAAGAAGCACACCGAATAGATCCCGGTAGCGCTAAGTCCAATCATCCCGTTTACCATGATCGTATCAACCGTCTGAATGATCAGCATTGAAAACCCGTTGAGCACACTAAATAAGGCCATTAACCCGATTGAGGTCAGCATCGGTTTTTTCAGGAATGAAAAGTCCGTTGTCAAAGGGAATTGCTTTTCTTTCAGCAAGGTGATCGTGATGTAAATGGTAGGAATCGCCATGGATGCGATGTAAAAGATCACAAATTGATGGAAATTGATCCAATTAAAATAAAACAGCCCTATCCCGATGATAATCAATATTCTTTGTAATACCTCACGCAGGAATGTCCCGTGAATACTATTTAAAAGCGCGGTGTAATAGCCATCCAAAAGGGTAAAAAAGATCTGGAAGAAAATCAGGACAATCAGATAATTAAGGTATTCAATCAGCAAAGCAGATTTTTCGCTGCTAAAATCAACAAACCAATTTTTAAAGACTAAAAATAATCCAAGGGTGAGCAGGAAGCCCACCATTCCTGTAATTAGCGCCAATGAGAGAAAACCATGATGCCCGCTCTTTTGATCTTTAAAAAACGGGAAAAGCCTGATTGTAACACCATTAAATCCCAATGTGCCAAATTGCGACACAAGTGCCGCATAAGCGACAATGATCTTAAGGAGACCAACCTGATCGGTTGAATAAATTCTGGGTAATAAAATACCGGTTGTTGCAAAACCAAGTGCAACACCAATATAGGTGTAGATAGTTCCCTTTACAGACTGGTTGACAATAATTCCCAATGGACTAACATTATGATTTAGTCACAAAAATAGGAAAATCTATGCAAATTATTGTTTGTTAGGTGAAAACGAGTTATACCAACTTTCAAAAAAAATGTACTTTTGTGATCAATATTCAAAAGCTATTATCATGACGACGTTTTCGTGGAAGAAAAGTTTACCGCATCTGATCGCAATCGCACTTTTCCTTATTTTACCAATCATCTACTTCTCTCCGGTTCTGGAGAACAAACAGCTGAATCAGCACGACTCGATGACTTACATCGGGATGTCGAAAGAGGTCGTTGATTACAACAAAAAGAGCGATGACCTGGCATTGTGGACCAACTCCATGTTTGGCGGAATGCCTTCCTATTTAATTGGTCTGCCAACAACAACAGCCATTACATCAATTTACACCGTCTCCAACCTGTTTAACCTGAGGCCGGTAAATTTTGTATTTCTCTACTTGATAGGCTTTTATCTTACACTACTACTTTTTGGAGTCAATCCATGGCTGGCCATTGTGGGAGCGTTTGCTTTTGGATTTGGTTCGTATAATTTTATCATTATAACTGCCGGGCATGCTTCAAAAGCCATTGCAATTGGCTATATGGCTCCCATCATTGCCGGTTTTTACTATGCTTTGAAAAAGGATAAATGGATCGGGAGTGCAGTTTTTTCACTTTTCCTGGCGCTCCAAATCTATTCGGCCCATCCGCAGATTACCTATTATACGTTTATGATTGTGCTGATTATGGGCATTGTAGAACTATATTCAGCATTTAAAACCAAGCAGGTCCCGGACTTGATGAAAAAAGGGCTGATTCTCGTCGCTTTCGCATTGCTTGCAGTAGCAGCAAATACCGGAAGACTGTGGACTACTTTAGAATACGGGAAGTATTCCTTACGCGGAAAATCAGATCTGACCAATGATATTGCAAATAAGACAACCGGGCTTGATCGTGACTATGCCACGCATTGGAGCTATGGCATTGGCGAAACCATGACCTTGCTTATCCCAAATTTTAACGGAGGTTCTTCGGCAGTTGGATTCAGCGAGGACTCCGAAACGGGCAAAGTCCTGAAAAGCAATAACGTACCAAATGCAAATACGATAGTAAAACAGCTTCCAGGTTATTGGGGCGACCAACCCGGAACTTCGGGTCCTGTTTATTTCGGTGCAATTGTTTGTTTTCTTTTCATCCTTGGGCTCTTTCTTATAACCGGGCCAATCAGAATATGGATTGTAGTTGCAACGCTTCTTTCGATTGCACTCGCATGGGGTCATAACTTCATGCCTTTGACCAACCTGTTTCTCGACTATTTTCCTGGATACAACAAATTCAGAACGGTGACGATGATTCTTGTCATTGCCGGGTTTACCATTCCCCTTTACGCAATGCTCACTTTGCAAAAGATTGTGAATGGCGAAATTAACACTAAAACATTATTGAAGCCTTTGGCATGGAGTGTTGGACTAACTGCCGGGGTTGCATTGATTTTTGCCCTGCTGCCCGGTATCTCCGGCTCGTTTATCTCTGCTGCTGATAGTCAGTTCCCCGAATGGTTACAAAAGAGCTTAATTGCAGACAGACAATCGCTTTTGCAATCAGATGCGATGCGATCAGCAATTTTCATTCTTCTTGGCGCAGGATTGATCTGGGCCATGGTTGCCAAAAAACTGAAGGTCAACACTACAATTATGATTTTGGGTGTTTTAATCCTTGTCGATATGTGGGGCGTCGACAAACGCTATCTGAACGATGGTAATTTCGTCCCTGAACAGGAAGCTAAAAATCCGATAAAAGCAACCAAGGCGGATCTTGCCATACTAAATGATAAAGGTCCGGATTACAGGGTACTAAATATGGGCGTAAGCACTTTCAATGACGTGAGCACCTCGTATTTTCACAAATCGATCGGTGGTTATCACGGTGCCAAGATGCGACGCTACCAGGAACTTGTTGATTTTCAAATCAGTAATGAAATGATGCAACTTAGTGAGCGCCTCGGAAAGATCAAATCAGAATCGGGAGTAGACTCATTGTTTCTTGGACTGAATGCATTGAACATGCTCAATACCAAATATGTAATTTACAATCCTGAAGCAGCACCTATTTTAAATAAACGGGCACTTGGGAGTGTTTGGTTAGTAGGCAAATACAAAATAGTTGACAATGCTGATCAGGAAATTGCTGCAGTAAAAATGATTGATCCGGCCAAAGAAGTTGTCGTAGACAAAAAATTTCAGGATCAGCTTTCTGGG
>JANYLE010000378.1 GCA_025363795.1 Mariniphaga sp.
CATGTTAATCTTGCACTCGAAATTGATGTGACTTACCTCAATCAGATTGAGTTAAAATACATTTCGAAACTTAGAAAATTACTTCAATTGATAGGCGGACAAATGCCGTTTTCACCGAATGTAAGTAAGATAAGTGCAGACATCGAAACTTCACGGGCTACCGTATTGAATTACCTGAGGTATTTGAAAAATGCCCGGTTGATTAACTTGCTCTTTTCAAACGGCACAAACGGCCAGCTTCAAAAACCTGATCAGGTATACCTGCACAATACCAATTTATTACATATTATTGCCCCTGACAATATCAATAACAGGAATCTTCGGATGACCTTTTTTTATAACCAGGTTGGCTACCAGCACAGGATTACCAGTTCACAAGAATTTGATTTTAAGGTAAACGGCAAATATGATTTCGGAGTTGGGGGAAAATATACTCAGGCTGAAGGGGAAAACCGGTTTGCAGCAGCCGATATGATTGAAATAGGAGAGGGGAATGTAATTCCGCTCTGGCTTTTTGGGTTTCTTTATTAAGAGTCCGATTATACGTGATATACAAAAATGCATAAAGAATAAATACTAAAGTAATACGAAATGGCAAAAGAAAAAAAGTTTATTACATGCGATGGTAACTATGCAGCCTCATACATAAGTTATATGTTTACCGAGGTGGCTTGTGTTTACCCAATTACTCCTTCTACCACGATGGCAGAGGTGGTTGATGAGTGGGCTGCAAATGGCCGTAAGAATATTTTTGGTCAACCCGTTCGCCTTGCCGAAATGCAAAGCGAAGGTGGTGCAGCCGGAGCTGTTCATGGTGCGCTGCAAGCTGGATCATTGACCTCAACTTACACTGCTTCTCAGGGATTGTTGCTGATGATTCCTAACATGTATAAAATTGCAGGTGAATTATTACCTACAGTTTTCCATGTTACTGCCCGTGCATTGGCCAGCCATGCATTGTCAATTTTTGGTGATCATAGTGACGTATATGCTTGTCGCCAGACTGGCTTTGCAATGCTTGCATCAGGTTCTGTCCAGGAAGTAATGGATCTTAGTGGTGTTTCACATCTTACAACGATCAAGAGCCGTATTCCTTTTATTAATTTCTTCGACGGATTTCGTACATCACACGAGATTCAAAAAATCGAAACAATTAAACAGGAAGACCTTGCTGCATTAATCGATCAGGACGCACTTAAGGCTTTCCGCAACCGTGCATTAAATCCTGAGCATCCTGTTACAAGAGGAACTGCCCAGAATCCTGATATCTTCTTCCAGGCAAGAGAAGCCGGCAATAAGTTCTATGATGTAGTTCCTGATATGGTTGAATCCTATATGAAGGAGATTACAAAAATCACCGGTAGGGAATATCACCCATTTTCTTATTATGGCGCTGCTGATGCTGAGAACATCATTGTTGCAATGGGTTCTGTTACCGAAACCATTCGTGAAACCATCGATTATCTGAATGCTCAGGGTAAAAAGCTGGGTTTGATCAGTGTCCATTTGTATCGTCCGTTCTCTGTCAAATACCTCTTTAATGTTTTGCCTTCAACCGTTAAACGGATTGCAGTGCTTGACAGGACGAAGGAACCGGGCGCAAGCGGAGAACCTTTATACCTTGATATCCGTGATGCATTCTACAACAGAAAAGATGCACCGGTTATTGTTGGCGGCCGTTACGGTTTAGGTTCAAAAGATGTTACCCCTTCTCAGATCATCACGGTTTTCAATAACCTCGAAATGAATGAGCCAAAGAATAATTTCACCATTGGTATTGAAGACGACGTGACTTTTCACTCTCTTCCATTACTTCCGGAGGTGAAAGTATCTTCTTCTGATATCTATGAAGCCAAATTCTATGGATTGGGTTCTGACGGAACAGTTGGAGCGAATAAAAATTCGATCAAGATTATTGGTGCAGCCACCGATAAATATTGTCAGGCCTATTTTGCTTATGACTCCAAAAAATCAGGAGGTTTCACCGCTTCACATCTCCGTTTTGGCGATAGTCAAATCCGTTCAACGTATTTGATTACAACTCCTGACTTCGTGGCTTGCCATGTTCAGGCGTATGTTCACCTTTACGATGTATTAAAAGGTTTGAAGAAAGGTGGTTCATTCCTGTTGAATACAATCTGGGAAGAAGATGAAGTAAAACTCAGACTGCCGGATTCAATGAAAAAATATCTGGCAGAAAATGAGATTAATTTCTACATTATCAACGGGACAAAACTCGCAGTTGATCTTGGTTTGGGTAATCGTTCAAATACGATTATGCAGTCCGCATTCTTCAGGATTACCAATGTAATCCCTTACGAATTGGCTCAGGATCAAATGAAGAAGGCAATTGTTAAATCTTATGGCAAAAAAGGTGAAGCAATTGTCAACATGAACTTTGCAGCTGTTGATGCCGGTGGTAACAATGTTGTGAAAATCGAAGTTCCTGCAGAATGGGCTAAAATTAAGGTTGAAGCTGATGAGGTATCAAAACGTCCTGCATTCATTAAGAATATTGTGGATGTGATCAACGCCCAAAGAGGGGATTCACTTCCTGTTTCAACATTTAACGGAATCGAAGACGGTACCTTTATTTCGGGGACAACCGCTTTCGAAAAACGTGGTATTGCAGTTGATGTTCCTGAATGGATTCCTGAAAACTGTATCCAGTGTAATCAGTGTTCGTATGTTTGCCCTCACGCCGCTATTCGTCCGTTCCTGATTGACGAGAAAGAATTGGCTGGTCTTCCTGACGGTACTGCTACTATTAAAACAAACGGAAAACAATTCGCTGGTCTTCAGTTCCGTATTCAGGTAGCTCCACTTGACTGTACTGGTTGCAGCAACTGCGCCGATGTATGTCCTGCAAAGGAAAAAGCATTGGTGATGAAACCACTCGAATCGCAACACGCCGAGATCGAACGTTGGGATCATTTTGCTGCCAATGTTACTTACAAGGATAAGATTGTCGAAAAAGACAAAACAATTAAGAATTCTCAGTTTGCCCAGCCACTGTTTGAATTTTCAGGCGCTTGCTCAGGTTGCGGAGAAACTCCTTATATTAAGCTGATTACTCAACTTTTCGGCGAACGGATGATGGTTGCAAATGCCACAGGTTGTTCTTCAATCTACGGCGGATCTGCACCGGCAACACCTTATTGCAAAAATGACGAATCGGGTCACGGTCCTGCATGGGCCAATTCACTGTTCGAAGATAATGCTGAATATGGTTTTGGTATGGCCGAAGGGGTTGCTGCAAGCCGCGACAAGATTAAATCGATCATGATTTCTGCTATTGAAGATGGTGCTTCCGAATCGGAAAAAGCTGTTTTCAACGAATGGATTGAAGGTCGTGATATCGCTGCTACTTCTGAAACTGCATCTAAGAAAGTTCTGGATGTATTGAAAGGAAACAACGCAACTTATGCTCAGGAAATCTTATCATTGAGCCAGTTCCTGGTTAAAAAATCAGTTTGGATCTTTGGTGGAGACGGTTGGGCTTATGATATCGGTTATGGTGGTCTTGATCACGTAATGGCTTCAGGAAAAGATATAAATATCCTTGTTCTCGATACCGAAGTTTATTCTAATACCGGTGGTCAGGCATCCAAGTCTACACCAGTTGGAGCAGTCGCGAAATTTGCATCTGCCGGAAAGAGGATCCGCAAGAAAGACCTTGGCGCAATAGCAATGACCTATGGTTATGTCTATGTTGCACAGGTATCCATGGGAGCCAACCAGGCGCAATACCTTAAAACTTTGCGTGAAGCGGAAGCTTATCCCGGACCATCACTCGTGATTGCCTATGCTCCTTGTATTTCTCACGGATTACGCTCAATGGGCCGTACCCAGGAAGAGGAAAAACTGGCAGTTGAATGTGGCTACTGGCACATGTACCGCTTCAATCCGATTTTGGAAAACGAAGGTAAAAACCCGTTCCAGCTCGATTCGAAAGAACCTGTCTGGAGTAATTTCCAGGCTTTCCTGAACAGCGAAGTACGCTATACGGCACTCAGAAAATCATTCCCTGCCGAAGCTGATGAATTGTTCAAGGCTGCCGAAGAGAATGCAAAATGGAGGTATCGCTCTTACCAGCGGATGGCTTCACAGAATTGGGCTGTTACAGCAGAATAGTTCTGCAATACGATAATTTTAAAAGGCGGCTGAATTTCAGTCGCCTTTTTTTGTACCTGAACACCTTAGATTGTGGTTGTATAATTTCCTAAGCAACGGATTTCAATTTCCACCGCATGAAATTTATTTTTCACTTTAAGAAATCCAATTTCCTTAAGCAGGAAATATCCTATCGCATAGTTTTGGATTGTAGTTTTGTGTTTTGACCTTTCAGCGAATCATCTTCTTTCCCGAAGATAGTCTTCAATCAACTGATTGTACATCTCTTGCAGGCTGGTAAGCAGCGGATGATCTGTATTGTAAGCCAATTGGTCAATTGATCTGATTGGTAACAGCTTTGGAGAAGTTCCCGTTAGGAAAGCCGCCTCATATTGATCAATTTTATTGGCAGGAATGGCCGCTTTAATCACTTGAATTCCGGCTGAACTGCATATCTGCAGCACCTTTATCCAGGTTATTCCCCGAAGAATTTTGTCACCGGGAGAAGAAAAAAGCGTTTCATTTTTAATGAAAAATACATTCGACCTGCTTCCTTCGGTGATATTACCATCCGAATCAATTAACAGGACTTCATAAACTTCATTTGCGGAGATTGCCTGATTTGCACGCTCCCTGATAGCCGTATTTTGAATTTTGGCATTCGGGATCGGTCGGTCGGCATACAATAAGCCGACATTTACGCCGTTGCTGTATTCTTTCTGAGAAGGATAACTGTGAGGAATAAAGGTTAGCTCACCTTTAGGTTCTATGGAAAGATCGTTGAAAGAAAAACTAAGTTTAATATTCCCGGTAGCTTTCTTTTGGGTTGTAAGGAAGTTTTTGATCATCGCTGCCAGCGAAACAGCATCGGGAAGGTGATTCATCCCGGTCAGACGCGCTGATTGATATAAACGATCGAGATGGTCTTCGAG
>JANYLE010000489.1 GCA_025363795.1 Mariniphaga sp.
CTGTAACTTTTTCAACATTAATATCGGCCACACCTTCAACACGCTGGATGATCTTTTCTACTTCTGCCGCTTTTTCGGCTAAGGTATTGAGGTCGTCACCAAATATCTTGATAGCAACATCCTGTTTTGAGCCGGTCATCAATTCGTTGAAACGCATCTGAATAGGTTGCTGAAACTCAAACTTCACCCCGGCAAGCACGACGAGTTTCTCTTCCATCTTGGCAACCAGCTCTTCACGGGTTGAAGCGGAAGTCCATTCACTTTTGTCTTTAAGGGTAATAATATAATCGCCCGTTTCCATAGGAGTTGGATCGGTGGGAATTTCACCGGCACCGATCTTACAAACGGTATGTTTTATTTCCGGGAAATTGTCGAGTAAAATCTTGTTAGCTTTCTCAACCATTTCAACCGTGTTCGAAAGAGAACCACCTTGCAGCGTCATAACACCGGCTGCGAGATCACCCTCTTCGAGTTGCGGAATAAACTCTCCTCCCAAACGGTTGAACACAAACAAACTAAACACGAACAGCACAATAGCCGAAACCGAAACCAGTAACTTACGCCGCAGTGCAAAAAGAATGATCGGGTTAAATGCCCGATGGAGAGCATCCATCAGCTTGTCGGAGAAATTACGCTTGTGCTCTGTCTTCTTGCTTAAGAACAGTGCCGTTGCCATCGGAACATAGGTCAACGAAAGAATCGCAGCACCCAGCAATGCAAAAGCAACCACCTGTGCCATCGGGCGGAACATCTTCCCCTCAATACCAACCAGCGCCATGATCGGAAGGTAAACAATCAGGATAATGATTTGCCCGAAGGTCGCGGAACTCATCATCCGCTTAGCTGATTCGAATACATTATCATCCATTTGCTCCTGCGAAAGCCGCTTAACACCAGGGTGATGATGTTTGCTCATGAAAATACGGTGAACCACCCCTTCGACAATAATCACCGCTCCATCAACAATCAACCCGAAGTCAATCGCACCCAAACTCATCAGGTTACCTGATACGCCAAAAAGGTTCATCAGTGAAATGGCAAAGAGCATGGCCAGAGGAATAACCGAAGCCACAACGAGTCCTGCCCGCATATTTCCCAGCAATAATACTAAGATGAATATAACGATTAATGCACCTTCGAGCAGGTTGCGCGAAACCGTACTGATCGCGCGTCCCACAAGGTCAGAACGGTTTAAAAAAGGTTCAATCGTAACCCCTTTCGGCAACGACTTCTGAATTGAGGCAATGCGGATTTCAACATTCTCAATCACCTCATGTGCGTTAGCCCCTTTCAGCATCATGACCACGCCGCCTACAGCTTCGGTGGTATCGACAACAAAAGCGCCATATCGTGTTGCGCTGCCATATTGCACGGTAGCGATGTCTCTTATTAAAATTGGAATGCCTGAAGCATTGGTTTTAACAACAATCTTTTCGATATCGTCAAGGGTTTTGACTAAACCGATACCCCGAATAAAATAAGCATTTGGTTTTTTATCAATATAGGCGCTCCCGGTATTCTCGTTGTTCTTTTCAAGCGCATCAAAAATGTCAGTCAACGTAAGGTTCATTCCCCTGAGTCGTTCGGGATCAACAGCAACTTCATACTGTTTCACAAAGCCGCCATAACTGTTGATATCCGCTACTCCGGGTGTTCCCAGCATCTCACGGCGCACTACCCAATCCTGAAAGGTGCGGAGTTCCATTGGATTGTATTTCTTCTCCAACCCTTTATCCACGGCAAGGCGGTATTGAAATATCTCACCAAGGCCAGAAGAGATAGGAGCAAGTTCTATTTTTGCTAATCCCGCAGGTATTACCTCTTCGGCTTCCTTCAGCCGCTCACTGAGTTGCTGACGTGCCCAATAAAGATCAGCATCATCTTTAAATACAACGGTAACAACCGATAAGCCTAAACGGGAAATGGAACGAAGTTCAACAATATCAGGGATATTAGCTACTGCCACTTCTATTGGGGCAGTTATAAAGCTTTCAACCTCCTGGACTGCCAGTGAAGGGGCAATCGAAATAACCTGCACCTGGTTATTGGTAATGTCGGGGATGGCATCAATGGGTAGTCGGGTCAGCGAATAGGTTCCCCAGCCGATTAAAGCCACAATAAACAATCCGACAATAAACTTATTCTTTATCGAAAAATAGATAATACGTTCTATCATAACGGAATTAAATCAAATTAATAAACCTGAAGTAGAAAGGTTGTAAATCAGAAGCTTAACTAAACAGCTCGCGATGAAACCTTTCTCTGTATACGCAAAGGGTATTAACTCAATCTTGGCGGTTGCCAAATGGATTTGATGGGACACGAAACAAAATCTGTAGTCAATTCAGAAGAATAGGATTCCAGTAAAAATGGAAATCCTTCGAAGTTGACTAATACATTCAATTGAATGACAGGAGATGCGCAACAATTACAGGTGCAAAATGGTGAACAATGATCGATATCGTTATGGTGGCTGTCAGTATTGTTTTGCGTGATTTCCATTTTTTGCATAGTGATATCCTCTGGTTTGTCAACGCAGGGAATTGCGGTGAGCACCATAATGTAGACAGAGAGTATGCAGGCAAAAATTTTCATAATTAGTGCGCAAATATAAAGGATAATAATGTCTTATAAAAAGTATTTCAGATCTTTTTGAAAGGTTACCTTGTTCTTTGTATCTTTCTGTTTGCACGATGCTCCTTAAAAATAATTTCTGCAACAGGAACATAAATAAAAACCGGAGTATTGTTATTAAATTCACTAAATTTGTTTTTCCGGACAAAGTAACTAAATGTTCCACTAATCAAATTTCAAATGAAGAATCTATTTACTATTGTTTGCCTGGGAATAGTACTATCAGTCAGTGCCCAGACCAAATCAATCAAAAATTCCCCTGTTTTAACTGAAGGAACACCTGAAAGTGTCGGGATGTCATCCGAAAGATTGGCGAGGATTGAAACAATGTGTGCTGAGGCTGTCGCCCAGGGAGATGTCCCCGGTATTGTAGCGCTCGTCGTTCGCCAGGGGAAAATTATCCTCTATAAATCATATGGGAAGGCAGATAATCAAAGTGGCCGCAATTTAAAGCGAGACGATATTTTTCGGATCGCATCGCAAAGTAAAGCAATCACTTCCACTGCAGTGATGATGCTTTGGGAAGAAGGTAAGTTTAAACTTGATGATCCTATTTCGAAATACATCCCTGAGTTTAAGAATCCCCAGGTGTTGAAGTCATTCCAATATAAAGATACCAGTTACACCACCACCCCTGCAACTGGCGAGATTACCATCCGTCAGTTACTCAGCCATACCTCAGGACTTGGATATGGAATTATTGATGGCGATGAAAGAATGAAAATGATCTATCAGAAAGCCGGCGTGACCGATCTGTTTACGACGGAGAATATCACAATAGCCGAGAGCGTGAAAAAACTGGCGAAGCTTCCGTTGCACAGTAATCCCGGCGAGAAGTTTACGTATAGCGAAGGGCTCGATGTGATGGGTTATCTGATCGAAGTAGTATCGGGGATGCCGTTTGACCAATACCTCAGAAAGCATTTATTTGAACCGCTTGGAATGAATGATACATGGTTCTACTTACCTGCAGAAAAAGCCGGAAGACTGGTTTCGGTTCAGCAAAAGAACGAAAAAGGGGAGTGGTCACGCTATCCTGTTACTTTTTACGATCCGGATTATCCGATCAAGGGGGCGAAGAAATTCTTTTCAGGCGGTGCCGGATTATCCAGCACAGCCAAGGACTACGCCACATTGTTGCAAATGTACCTTAATGGCGGAGAACTAAACGGAATCAGAATATTGAGCCGGACGACAGTTGAGACTATTTTAAGTAACCAATCCGGTAATACCTGGGGCGGACCTGAAAAGTTCTTTGGGCTTGCCTTTTCAGTCGTGACACAGAGAGGGGAGGAGACGGGCGCGATGAGCAGTGCCGGGACTTTCGAATGGGGCGGCTATTTTAATACACAATACTTTGCAGATCCTAAAGAGAAAATTATCGGAATTATCATGAAGCAGACACAAGGCAATGTCAATGACAATACCGGGTGGAAATTTCGTCAGTTGGTCGGACAAGCATTGGATGATTAATCAAATCTTACAATATCAGATATATAACTAACATTAAAACATAAAAAAGACAGAAATGAGTAGCACGACACTGATTACAACAAGCACTTACCTCGAAGGGTACAAAATTGTCAAACAATTAGGGCTGGTACGCGGGATAACAGTTCGTTCACGCAGTTTAATAGGGAATATGGCCGGAGGATTTATGACATTGTTCGGTGGCCGGAGTTCAATTTATACTGAATTATGTGAGAATGCCAGAGAAGAGGCGTTGCAACTCATGATTCTTCACTCCCGTGAATTGGGAGCAAATGCCATTATAGGAATGCGTTATGACGCCAATGATGTGATGACCGGCCTTACTGAAGTTCTTGCATACGGCACGGCTGTAATTGTTGAGGAAAATTGAGCGTCAATAAAAATACTCAATTGAAGGCCGAGGATCAAAATCTTGACAATTCTCAAGGTTTCCAATAATTTAAATCCAGTATTTCAGTAATAGGTACAGTTATGTATCTATTATTCATTAGTTCTGGTATATTGAACCGCAGTTGGTGGAGAAAGTATCATAAAGCTATGATCTTGCTTTATCTTCATCATAGGAGGAATTCTTTTGCATCGGCGTGGAATTGATAATTAGGTAACTGATTTGTTTTCAGGTGAACCATTAAATTAAAATGTATGAGGAGAAGATTTTTGAATTTGATTTTGATTGGCGCTGTGCTGGTTGTATTTCAACAATGCAAAAACCTGCAAAAAGAAGCCCGCACTACCGAAAACTTTGGAAATGACTGGAAATTTCATCTTGGTGACGTTCCCGGGGCTGAAGCTGCATCTTTTAATGCGTCAGAATGGCGGACATTAAATGTCCCTCACGATTGGAGTATTGAAGGAGAGTTCAGTGAGAAAAATCCTGCAACACCGGGAGGCGGAGCTTTGCCGGGTGGCATTGGTTGGTATCGCAAGTCATTCCGACTTCCTTCAGATTCAGGTGATAAAATGATCTTTATCGACTTTGACGGAGTTTATCAGAACAGTGAAGTCTGGATTAACGGTCATTCCGTTGGCAAAAGACATTATGGGTACAGCTCTTTTCGTTATGATCTAACCCCATATCTTGCAAAGGGTGATCAGGAAAATATCGTCGCTGTGAGAGTTGATAATTCTACCCAGCCAAATTCCCGCTGGTATTCCGGTTCCGGAATATTCCGTAATGTCTGGTTAGTCACCACGCGTAAAACATACATCAACCATTGGGGAACGGTAGTAACTACGCCCTTAATTACCGATAAACAGGCCAAAGTAAAAGTTGTAACCCAGATCAGAAATAACGTGACCAAAGGTCAAAAGCTGGTCGTAAAAACGGTCATCATCGACCCGACAGGGAAGGCTGTGGCAACCGGCAAAAGTGACACTAAGGGTGTGAAAGATTCGTTATACAGCGTTACTTTTGATTTTAATATCAGTAACCCGCTTTTATGGAACCTGGAAGCTCCCCAATTGTATTCAGCTGTTTCGCGGGTTTATGTTGATGGCGATCTGGTCGATAATTATACCACTTCATTCGGAATTCGCAGCTTTGTTTTCGATGCCGAAAAAGGATTTTCGCTGAATGGAAAAAAGATCAAGATTAATGGGGTTTGCAATCATCACGATTTGGGATGTTTGGGTTCAGCCATCAATACGCGTGCATTGGAACGCCAGCTCGAAATTTTAAAAGATATGGGTTGCAATGCTATTCGCACTTCTCACAATCCTCCTGCCCCCGAATTGCTTGAACTCGCTGACCGTATGGGTTTCATTATTATGGACGAAGCCTTTGATATGTGGAAGAAACCCAAGAACAAGCTCGATTACAGCACCGTATGGGACGCGATGCATAAAATAGATTTACAGGATATGATTCTGCGCGACCGCAATCACCCAAGTGTGATGATCTGGAGCATTGGTAACGAAATTCTGGAACAATGGGACAGTACCGGCATTTCAATAGCAAAAGAATTGGCCGGTTATGTCCGTGAATTGGATACGACGCGCCCCATCACTTCAGCCTGCAACGATCCTAAACCATCCAATTTTATTATTAAATCTGGCGCGCTTGATTTGGTTGGCTTTAATTATCACCAGAATGATTTTGAAGCCTTTCCGCAGACTTTTCCAGGACAGAAATTTATAGGAACAGAAACTGTATCGGCATTGATGACACGTGGTGTTTATGATATGCCTTCGGAAGTAATTCGCCGCTGGCCGGTTCAGGATGACTGGAAAGGGCCCAAACCCAATGCTGATAATACCTGTTCGTCGTATGATAATGTTTCGGCCCCATGGGGATCAACGCACGAAGAAACCTGGAAAGTAATCAAGAAACATGATTACCTGTCGGGACAGTTTATCTGGACAGGATTTGATTACCTCGGTGAACCAACACCTTATGGGTGGCCGTCACGTAGTTCTTACTTCGGAATCATCGATCTGGCAGGTTTCCCGAAAGATGTGTACTACATGTACCAAAGTGAATGGACCAATAAAGATGTATTGCACCTATTCCCGCACTGGAACTGGGCGAAGAAGGATACCGTTGATGTCTGGGCATACAGCAATGCCGAAGAGGTTGAGCTATTCCTCAATGATCAGTCGCTGGGTGTGAAAAAGAAACAAGGTGACGATTTGCACCTCATGTGGCGCGTTCCGTTTGAACCAGGAATCTTGAAAGCTGTTTCGAGATCTTTAGGAAAACAAGTACTCGTTGAGGAGATTAAAACGGCCGAAAATGCAACCAAATTGATTGCAAAGGCTGACCGTTCAGTCATCAAAGCAGATGGTCGCGACCTTTCATTTATTACGGTTGAAGTAGTTGATGATAACGGAGAAATGGTTCCGAATGCCGATCAGCTGGTTGAATTTAAACTGGATGGTCCGGGAACGATTGTTGGAGTAGACAATGGTGATCCTGTAAGTCACGAATCATTTAAAGCGCCGCAGCGAAAGGCTTTTCATGGCAAATGTCTTGTTGTAGTGCAGTCGGATGAACAACCCGGAACAATTAAATTGACTGCAACATCAGCCGGTTTATCGGTGGCCAACGTTGAACTTGAAACTTATTAACTGAATATATTGAGTTTATATTTTGGGCTATTTCCCGGTGAACGATTGTTCGGGGGAGATAGCCCAAATTTATTTAATACTCCTACAAGTTAGTCCACCACCTAATGTTTTAAAAACCTGTTTGCGATCCGATACGCGAACGTTAATTATCATGAAGGCAAATTGACATGCTATCGGAATGGCGAATATATTAGGTGATCTGAATTACCATTTTTCAATATGTATCCGCCCGGCAATATTGATTGTTTTCTGCTTCAGAATTTTTGCATCATCGGCTTTGTAACCAATTGGAATGATTGCTGCTATCTCCAAATCATCAGGAATTCCGAGTTTTTCTTTTATCGTTTCAATATTCTGAGGGATAAAAGTGACCCCATACACATCATGTTCTGCCAGACTGAGTAAAAAATTCTCGATACAGGTCCAGACTGATGCAATACAGTTGACATCATATATCTTTTTTGCCTCTCCGATTCGTGTTTTGGGTTTATAAATAACAATAACGACAGATGGCGCATCCAAAATCATCTGTTTCTGTTTTGGAATTGCATCCAGGTACATCTCTTT
>JANYLE010000001.1 GCA_025363795.1 Mariniphaga sp.
GAAGAGAGATCACCCGAAATAAGGCGCAGAAATGTAGATTTGCCTGCACCGTTCGCACCAATCACCCCATAGCAGTTACCTGCGGTAAATTTTAGGCTAACATCCTGAAATAAAGGCTTTTTACCAAACTGTATTGCTAAATTAGAAACTGTAATCATTTAATAACTTCTTGAAATTCTTTAATTTAAAAAATCGATATTGAGCCGGCAAAGTTAGACATTTCTTTGGAAACCCCTATTATGACCATCCGATCTGACAAATCTTAATCCAAATATAATCTGGTGATAATCCAATTCTTTCTGATTCAAAAAATTTGTATTTTTGATAAAGAAAAAAGGATCTATGAATTTTATTGAGCTTGCCACCAAAAGAACTTCCGTCCGTAATTTCGAACCCAAATCTGTCGAAAAAGAAAAACTCTTGTCTGTACTTGAAGCGGCCAGAATTGCACCTTCCGCAGCAAATTTTCAACCCCGGAAATTTATTGTTGTAACTGATCCGAAAATCCTTGAATTAATCCAGGCCACTTATCATAGAGAGTGGTTACTGTCTGCTCCGGCAATTATTGTTGCTTTGGGCGACCACAGAAAAGGATGGCACAGGAAATCAGACGGTAAAGATTTTACTGATATTGACGTCGCAATTGCAATTGACCATCTGACACTTGCTGCTGCGGAACTTGGGCTTGGGACTTGCTGGATCTGCAATTTTGATGTTCAGCGATGCGGTGAAATCTTTAATACACCTGAAAATATTGAGCCAATTGCACTAATACCGATTGGTTATCCGGTTGCTGAACCTGAGTCGGTGAAGAAACGTGAATCGATCGATCAGTTGGTATCCTGGAATAAATATTAAACCTCAATGCATTAAGGATATGAAGTGGAGTTTTATATTTAAATGTGTTCAATATCCTCAGGATTACATGAATACCATTTTAGCCTGATAAAAATCAGATTATCAAAAAGCGATCGGCATCGTTGGCGACAGGAAATTTCTCTCTGAAATTGAAAAGCTCCTGCTTCGATATTTCGTAGGTCAGCAATCCATTGTCAGGAACAATGGTTTCCGGCATCACTTCTCCCCGCGAATTAATCATCTGACTTTCACCGGAATATAAAACGCCATTACCATCCGTTCCAACCCGGTTAACTCCGGCAACAAAAACCTGATTTTCAATGGCCCTAGCTTTGAGCAAAGTTTTCCAAACCTCTTTGCGCGAAGCAGGCCAGTTTGCCGCGAAGATCATTAAATCAGTATCGTTCCTATTTCTGCACCAAACAGGGAACCGAATATCATAGCAGGTATATAAAGCAATCCTCCAGCCAAAAAAACTAACAATCAACCGCTTATCACCAGGGGTAAATTTTAATGATTCACCTCCGATTGAAAAGAGATGTCTTTTATCGTAAAAAGAGATGCCACCGTCGGGTGTAATAAAAACAAAGCGATTGTAAAACAGATCATTATCCTTAATCAGTAAACTCCCGCAGATGGCCAGTTCTGTTGCATGCGAAAGATTACATATCCAGGTAATCGTCGATCCATCCATGGGTTCAGCAAGATCATTTGCTTGTATCGAAAACCCGGTTGTGAATGTCTCCGGAAGGATAATAAGATCGCTTTTACCTTTCATTTGACTGATCAGTCTCTCAAAACCAAGACGATTTTTTTGGGGATTTTCCCAGGCTAAATCGACTTGAGCAAGCGTAACGCGCAAATTATCTTTAGTTTCCATTCTAATTATTAATCAAGACCATCACCAAGGATAAATTTTTCGGGATGCTTTCCGGCTACCCCTCTTGCTTTATACCATTGCTTAATTCTAAGCAAATCAGCATTCAGATCATCGGATAACTTTATTTCGTCAGAGACACCCACCTCTTTGTGCCCCCAATCAAACAGCCCGAAATAGACCGGTACATTGGCTGCTTTTGCAATCGTATGAAATCCACCTTTCCACTTAGTTGTAGGTTTGCGTGTACCCTCAATGGCAATAGCCAAATGAAGCACCTCGCGATTTTTAAATTCGGTAATGATCTGCTTGACCAAACTAGCACCTTTAGAAGTATCGACTGGTACAGCCCCCATATAATTAAGCACATATTTGGCTGGCCAAAAGAAAAATTTCTTATTTACCAAAATATTAGAGTTGCCGCCAACCGATTTGTAAAACATCCACGAAACGACAAAGTCCCACTGAGAAGTATGCGGAACTCCCAGGATGATACACTTTTGCACAGGAGCAACACCACTGATGACTTTCCAACCCGTGAGCCACAAATAAAATTTTGCAATATACTTCATCGTTTATAATTTGATTTTTAGTTGCTGCATTGAATAGTCATATCATTGTTTACAGTATGCATGAAGACTCATTCTTCTTGCTTTTTTATCTTTTGGAAAACCAAAAACAATTTATTTAAAGTCGCATTGTTTACCGAACCAAAACAGTTTCAATATTATCAGCTTTGGCATATTTTTTTAAAAGGCTCAACGACAGCTCAACAGTTTCTGACGTACAAATATCGCCTGAAAAGCCTACAATTATCATCAAAAATCTTTTGGTACTACCAGTAACCGAAGTCCTTACAGAATCGCTGGTTGGTGAACCAAATGATGAAACGGAATCACGAAATACCGGGAGTGATGTTATATTCAAATCTCCCCGTCCGATCGCCTCATAAGGTTCATCTTTTTGACCAATATCAAAAATCACGTTACCTGAAATCTTTTCCACATCGTAACCACCGATTGACATGCCGGATTTCAATGAGATCAGATTGACCAGATCGACCACATTATTAATTCTGTAAAGCTGGTGACCTTTTACTACCCGGCGCATCAAAGCCTCAGAAGAGAGCCTGTATCTTGCAGGATCTTTGCCACATAGCCGATAGGCTATTCGTGAGGCTCTGATAGCAGGATGACTTCCCACCTCAGCAAGCTCCCCAGAATGTCCAATAGTTCCGCAAACAGCTTCAATCTCTCTCCACAACTCACTATTTCCTTCAGAAATCACCACGTCGCATTCGATGCATCCCAACGTCAGATCGGGTAACTTTTTTTTAATAGCCTGACTAATAATAATTTCCTTCATAACATATTACAGTTTTCAAAGGTCTGTTACTTTTCTAAAATTATCATTACTTTTGGTAAAAACGAATAGATTTCTCCTGGTCATAGAGAATAAAAAGAGTGTCGAAATTTACCTGACCCTAATCAATAGTTCAAAATGAGCATTCCGTTTATAGATATTCATACCCACAACGCGGTGAATACGGAAGGAATAATATCTATTCCGAGCCTGTTTTTACAGGACACTGACATACAAAACGTTACAGACAAATTCTTTTCAGCTGCAATCCATCCATGGCACACCTCTAATTCCACATCTTTGGCGATCAGGACGATGCTCGAAGATCTGATCGTGCTGCCCGGATTAATTGCAATTGGCGAAACAGGATTGGATAAAGTGTGTAAGGCAGATTACCAACAACAGAAATTGATTTTCGAGCTGCATCTTGAATTTGCCAAAAAATACCATAAGCCACTGATTATTCATGCAGTAAAATCGTGGAACGAGCTGATCGAATACTTCAAACTGACAAAAGTTCCGCTGATCCTACATGGTTATTCGGAAGGAATTGTATTAACCAGACAACTGATTAATCTTGGATGCTACTTTTCATTGGGAAAGTCAGTACTGCAAATTACTCCCCGATTTCGCGAGGCAATTAAGATCATTCCTTTGGATTCTCTTTTCCTGGAAACAGATGATTCTCCAACAACAATCATTGAAATTTATCAGGAAGTATCAAAAATTCTGGATCTTCCTTTGGAAGAATTAAAAAATCAGATTTATAGAAATTTCAAACAC
>JANYLE010000008.1 GCA_025363795.1 Mariniphaga sp.
CGGGATTTGGGCCAACGAATCGTGGGGCCGATACTGGGGATGGGATCCAAAAGAGACATGGTCACTGGTAACGGTGCTGTTATATAGTTTTATTACCCATATGAGGCTGATTCCGGGCTTTAAAGGGTGGTTTGCCTTTAACCTTGCATCGGTGATCGGATTACTTTCCGTGCTGATGACCTACCTTGGCGTCAACTATTACTTGTCGGGATTACATTCGTATGGAAGTGGCGAAGGACTAAAATTCCCAATTGTAGTGGTCGTCGCCTTTGCGCTAATCGGTATTATCGCTATGATTGCGAATAAGAAAGAGGAAAAGTTCGGAACGGTAGAGAAACCGAAATAACTCCATCAGGCAAACAATGCCAACTGGATTTGGATATAAAAGTAAGGGTTTGATATAAGGTCAAACCCTTACTTGTTTTAGGCTGGTTTGGATGGATAAGTATCGGGATTAGTTGCATAATAAAGGCATCATGAAAATCAGATTATACCCTTTATATTTGTCGCCGATGAGAAACATTGAATTACTGGCGCCCGGCGGAGACGTTGATTCCATAAAAGCAGCAATTGCTGCCGGAGCCGATGCAGTATATTGCGGTCTGGATAAGTTCAATGCACGCAACCGGGCTACCAATATCAGCTTTGAAGACCTGAACGGGATCTTACGACTCGCCCATCAAAATAACTGCCAGGTATTCCTAACCCTTAATATCATTATCGTTGAAAGTGAAATACCGTCGCTTGTAACCGTATTGAACAGGTTGGTGAACACAAGTATCGATGGTATCATTGTCCAGGATTTGGGAATGCTCTACCTGCTGGCCAACTATTTTAAAACACTTAAAATTCATGCCTCAACCCAGCTGACCACTCACAATATTGGTCAGTTGCAGTTTTTAAATAAACTTTCTGTAACCCAGGTTAACCTGTCAAGAGAGTTAAGTATTGATGAGATAAATGCTTTGGCCCCGGTCGCTCATGAAAATAAGATGCTGGTTGAAGTATTTGTTCATGGATCCAACTGCATCTGTTTTTCGGGCATTTGCTATCTAAGTTCAGTTCATGGCGGAAACTCAGGGAACAGAGGCAGGTGTAGTCAACCCTGTCGTGATCAGTATCTCACAACGCCGGAAGACAAAAATTTTCCCCTCAATCTCAAAGACAATTCCGCATGGTCCGATCTGAAAGAACTGGCTGATGCGGGAGTTGATTCGATAAAAATAGAAGGCCGGATCAAGAAGTTTCCATACGTTTATACGGTTGTGAATGCGTGGCGGAAACAACTCCAAAGTTTCCAGGACGGGAATAAACTAATCAATAACAATCGTGCACTGCACAAGGCGTTTAACCGTGATTTTTCTAATGCCTTCCTAAAAGGAGCAATTACCAAAGATCAGTTTATTGATAATCCGCGTGATCATTCGGCGATCTACATGGCTGAAATGAACGGTGGTATTACGGAAGAAACGATAGAACAAGCGAAAGGTGATATTTTCGGTGAAAGAGCAGAAATTGCAACAAAGGTCGGAAGCATCATTCATCAATTGAGTACAGCGAAAGCTCCTTTAACCATCAGGCTTTCGGGTGAATGCGGAACACCACTTAACGTTTCGGTCACGACACCGGACGCGTCATTTATTGTGCATTCGGAAACAAATCTGACAAGAGTTGCTTCGCAATCACTTAATTACGGGATGGTATTATCAAGGCTGAAAGCATTAAATGATACGGAGTACACGATCGAACAACTCGATTTGCATAACCTTCAACCCGATGTTTTCATCCCGTTTAAAGAACTGACAGCCATTAAAAACCGGCTGTTATTCATCCTGAAAGGTTCGAAGGAATTCGTTGAACCCATTGCTCTTCCCGTTTTAAAAAAACAAACCGGCGAAAGCTTAAAACCAACCCTTTCGGTAATCATCTCATCGCAAGATGATTTGCACCTGTGTAATAAGACATCCGCTACCATCTATTATCAAATCCCTGATTGTTTTAAGAACGTCTGCGCGGATTACATTGATCTTTTTATACAAAACCAATCACTCATTCCATGGTTCCCATCGGTTTTGATTGGCGACGACTACAAAGCCGCTGTGGAATTCCTTAATCGGGTACAGCCGAAGCTTATTGTGACAAACAATACGGGGATTGCTTATGAAGCTTATCAAAATGGAATTGCATGGATCGCCGGTCCGTATTTGAATAGTGTTAACTCCTATAGCCTCGCGTGTCTGAAGGAGAATTTTAACTGTTCGGGGGCATTCATTTCAGATGAACTTAGTAAAACACAGCTACAGCGGATTAAAAAGCCCGGTAATTTTGAGCTTTATTACAGCATCTATCACCCAATTGTGTTGATGACCAGCAGGCAATGCCTGTTTCACCAGGTGACAGGGTGTGAAAGAGATACGATTGATAACGATTGTATTCAGCATTGCCATAAAACGGCGTCGGTTACCAATCTGAAAAAGGAAACTTTCGTGATTGAGAAATCCGGCAATAACTATCACCGGATCTATAACGAGATCAATTTCCTGAATACGGATATTGTAACCGATTTGCCCGAATTCTTTTCCGGGTTTTCGATTGATTTAACCGATATCCACACCGAAACCAAAACAGGCTTTGATAAATCGGGTGTCATTCAACTTTTTGAAAATCTGCTGAATGAAAGCCCGGATGCAAAAAAGGAAATCCATAGCGCTATTCATCCCTCAACGAACGATCAGTATCGGAACGGGATCTGACAAGTTATTTCACTTGTATGAATAGAAAACAAATGCTATTCAATTGCTATCCCTTTACATTCCCTGTACGTTTCAGCACACCCCAATGTGCCAGCTCACCCTTGATTGCTTTCAGGTAAGCTTTGATCAGGACGTAAAACAGCAGTTGCCGGTAAACGAATCGCTGAATGAACAACATCATTGCCTGAAACAACCCAAACTTCTGGTGGTCATAATGGTAGGCAACCGTTGATACAACCCAATCGACCGCGAAAAATGCCACATAAGAAAAGATGTAAACACCCGCATGTTTGCTGAAAAGTCCGAAAATAAACAGGACATCGACAATGGGTGCAAACACTGGGATAATAAACCCAAAGATTAAAAGATTGGGCAGCAATATCCATCCCATATTTGGCATCTTTGTATTAAACAGCAGATCACGGTGTTTCCAGAAGCTTTGCATCATCCCGAACGTCCAGCGAAACCGCTGTTTCAAAAACATTCCTATAGATTCGGGCGCTTCGGTCAAAGAGATCGCCTCGTTACAGGTACGGACAATATAGCCGGCTCTCAGAATTCGAACAGTCAGATCGCAGTCCTCGGCCAAAGTATCAGTGCCAAAACCGCCAATTTCATCCATCGCCGATTTACGGAAAGCGCCAATGGCTCCCGGAACAACCAAAATGGCATTCACATAGTCGAACGCATTACGGTCGAAATTCTGACTTGTCGTGTACTCTATTTTCTGCCAGTTGGTCAGCAGATTGACGGGGTTACCAACCCTGACATTTCCGGCTACGGCAGCTACGTTTTCATTGGTAAAGTAGGGAATCATTTTCGAGATCGCATCGGGCATCAAAATAGTATCGGCGTCGACGCAGACCAATATTGCACTTGTCGTCTGACCGATTGCAAAGTTCAGTGCCGAAGCTTTACCGCCGTTGGGTTTTGTAAGCACCCTGACCTTCGGGTGGTTGCCATAAGCTGCTTTTACAACTTCGTAGGTATTATCCTTTGAACCATCATCCACAAACAGAATTTCGAGGTTTTGGTAGTCGCTTTTGAGCAGGTTTTCTATCGTTCGAACGGCATTAAGCTCCTCGTTATAACCAGGCACAATTACACTCACCTTTGGAGCATAGTTGCTGTCCACCATTTTCAGCTTTGCCCTTTTCCCTTTTCGGTGCTGCAGCACGACAAATACAAGTAAGCAGAGCAGCCTGAATATTCCCAGTATAATAGCAACAAAGAAGAAGCCTTTCAAAAAGTGTTGCCAGACGAAGGTTGTGAAAAAGAAGAAATTATCCACCTTCTCGGCAAGTCTTATATTTCCAACCACGACAGGCATTACCTGGTCCCGGCTCTTTCCCATCAGTTCCGAAACCGTCACAAAATCATAGCCTTGCTGGCGGAAGTAATCGATCACTTGTGGAAGTGCAATAACCGTTTGAGAACGTTCACCCCCAGCGTCGTGCATGAGCATGATGTTACCGTCGGCATGATGCGCTATTGCCCTTGCAACAATCGTGTCTGCACTCACCCCTTCCTGCCAATCGTTGGGATCGATAGATGAAGCCACCGTGATGTATCCCTCATCATTGGCAACCGAAAGCGGCTTCATCTGGACCATATTCTGCGGTTCAGAATCCGTATTGTACGGCGGACGAAATAACATTGTCGAATGGCCCAGAATACTCTCAAGCAACAAACGCGTTGAACGCAATTCAATGCGTTCCCTCTGATCAGAAGTGTTTTCGAGGTTTGGGTGGGTGAAGGTATGATTACCAATCTCGTGCCCTTCATTATAAACCCTTTTCAAAAGCGGGATGTTGTTCTCGATATTTAAACCTGTGACAAAAAAAGTCGCATGAACATTTTTCTGCTTCAGGATGTCGAGAATATCAGGCGTATAATCCTCATCCGGACCATCATCGAAGGTGAGGGCAATTTTCTTTTTATCTGTGCTTCCGTAACGTTTGATTAAGTACGAGGCAGGCAACTTCTCGTACTTTTCGTCAGAAATGAAAAGGTCTGTACTATCCACCTCAACGGTTGCCAACCCGTTTTTGGGCTGACTCACGACTTCCATCAGTTCGCCACTGCCGTCGTAATCGATGGAATACATTGGCTTGATGTTTCGGAGCAGGTCATAATTTATGGGTGATTTTTTCAGCGAATCAACCGATAAATCACGCCCGTAGAAGTTCCAAAGCCGGTAATCTTCGCTGCCGAGGTACCACATTGCAACACCGGCAACACCATAATCGGCAGCCGTTAACATCGTGTTATAAACGCTTACTGCATCATTGCAGTGAGCTTCGCACTCAAAACCATTTTTGTCGACAAAACTTATATATAAATCTTCATCCTTCGTGCTGTAATTAACCGGCACTTCATATTCATTGGCAAGTGCAATAAACTCCTCGTAAGTAAGATCATCCGTATTCTGACCCTTCGCCCATTTATAGCCGTAAGTCGCAATACAAAGCACAAACTTTTCGGAGGGCAATTTCGCCATCGCATTATCCAATGCCTTTTCTACAAATTCTACTGATGCAATACCACCCGCCGCGCTCTCGGGTGAGTGTTCGTCGTAAGCCATTAAGAAAAGGAAATCGAAATAGTCAGAAATTTTAGTGACGTCAAGATTTTTATCGAACGGATCGATGTCGATCGTGGTAATGTAGCCTGTGGGGTCAAGCGCTGCGTGCAACTCCTTTGAAAAATCGTAAAGATACGGGTAAGCGCCGGCGGGAAGACTTTCCATATCGACATTAATCCCCTGGAACTGATAGCTATCCAGCATAGACTTAATGTTCCCGATCAAACGGGTCCGGCTCTCCTTGTTCCTGAGCAGCACAAAAGTTGAATCGCCATTCCAACGATC
>JANYLE010000022.1 GCA_025363795.1 Mariniphaga sp.
TCATTACGATAATTATGGTGCAATTTTCGATAATATGAAACGGATCAATACCATACTTATCGACTTTGACCGCGATTTCTGGACTTATATATCCATGAATTATTTCAAACAGCAAATCAAAAAAGGGGAAATCGGTTCATCAGCAATGCCTCATAAAATCAATCCAATTGATTTCGAGAACTCAGAAGGAAATCTGGGTTTTGCCAATGCCATATTCGAACACCTCTCCGCCAAGTTGCCGATTTCGCGTTTGCAACGTGACCTCACCGATTCGACAGTTTTACGCAACATAGGTGTGCCAATTGCACATACCATTCTGGCAATCAAATCCACTATAAAAGGGTTAGATAAACTTTTACTGAATACAGAAGTCATTGAGCGTGATCTTGAAGATAACTGGGCAGTCGTAGCCGAAGCAATTCAAACCATCCTACGCCGCGAAGCCTATCCTAATCCCTATGAGGCTTTAAAGGATCTTACACGCGTAAACCGCAAAATAGACCGCCAGGTAATGCATGAATTCATTGATAATTTAACAATTAGTGATGAAATAAAAAATGAGTTAAAACAAATTACCCCTCATAATTATACCGGAGTATCCATCTGATTTTGTTTTCGACTGAATATCTTCCTTATTCACATCCGGATTCCAAATCTTAAATTTTAAAAATACACAATTGTGAAAGGTCTCTACCTTCTTTTAAAACGCTTTATCAAGCCATATAAGCGCTATGTGATCCTGGCTTTTATATTTAACCTTCTTGGAGCTATATTTGGAGCGTTTCAGTTTGCCGCCCTTAAACCTGTACTTGAGGTGTTATTCGACAAACCGAAACTAATTGAAAAACCAGCAGAGTGGGCTTTCACCGTTGATAGTCTCAAGGACAATATCATGTTCCAACTTAATGACATCATCCAAAAGTTCGGAGCCCAAAAAGCACTTATATATATTGGTGTTTTTCTGATGATTATGGTATTTCTGAAAGTTCTATTTACTTACCTGGCATTATATGTGTTGGTACCATTACGAAATGGGGTTGTACGCGATATCAGAAATCAGATTTACTTAAAGATACTTGAACTTCCAATCGGTTTTTTTTCGGAAGAACGCAAAGGAGATATCATAGCCCGAATGACGGGAGATGTTCAGGAAATTGACAACTCGATTATGAGTTCTCTCGAAATGCTTTTGAAAGAACCGTTGTTAATCATCATCTACCTGATGGCGATGATCTATATGTCATGGGAGCTTACGGTATTTGTTTTCCTGTTATTACCAGTTGTAGGATATTTGATTGGTAAGGTAGGTAAAAGCCTTAAGAAACCTTCGATGCGCGGGCAGAATAAAATGGGTGAATTACTTTCAACGATCGAAGAATCGTTGACGGGTCTCCGGATTATTAAGGCCTTCAACGCGGAGAAAAAAGTAAAAGAGCACTTTAAAAAACAAAATTCTGAGTACTACAATATTATGAACGGGCTGATGTGGCGGCGGTACCTTGCCCATCCAATGAGTGAATTCCTTGGAACAGCTGTTATTGTAATTGTATTATGGTATGGTGGAGGATTAGTTTTGAGCAATCACAGCAGTTTATCTGCTGCAGGATTCATCACATACCTGGTTTTCTTTTACAGCATAATAAATCCTGCAAAATCATTTACGACAGCTTTCTATGCGATACAGAAAGGATTGGCATCGATGGAACGGATAGATATGGTAATGATGGCTGAGAATAATATTATTGACAAAGAAAATCCTGTTCCTGTCAGGACTTTCACTTCACAGATCGAATACAAAGATGTGACTTTCCGTTATCAGGAAGTTGACGTACTAAAGAAGGTCAATCTTACAATTCCCATAGGTAAAACGATAGCATTGGTGGGACAATCAGGATCAGGCAAATCGACATTTGTTGACTTACTGCCCCGTTTTTACGATGTAAATGAGGGTCAGATCTTGATCGATGGCATTGATATCCGCGATTTTAAAATATACGATTTGCGTGGACTGATGGGAAATGTCAACCAGGATGCCATTCTCTTTAACGACACATTTTTCAATAATATTTCTTTCGGGGTTGAGAATGCAACACTGGAGCAGGTAGAAACAGCCGCAAAAGTTGCCAACGCGCATGATTTTATAATTTCCACCTCCGAAGGCTACCAATCAAATATAGGTGATCGTGGAGGAAAACTATCCGGTGGACAACGGCAACGCGTTTCTATTGCACGTGCAGTGCTTAAAAACCCGCCGATTCTTATCCTCGACGAAGCAACGTCAGCATTGGATACCGAATCAGAAAAACTGGTTCAGGAAGCGCTTGAAAACCTCATGATGAATCGTACCTCAATTGTGATTGCTCACCGTTTGTCTACAATAAAAAATGCAGACCTGATTTGTGTGTTTCACGAAGGTGAGATTGTTGAAAGAGGGAATCACGAGGAGTTGCTTGCGGTTGATGGGATTTACAGGAAGCTGTATGGAATGCAAAACTTCTAAAGTCAGAGAAAATAAAAATTAAATAAAAAAGGAGGCTGAAAACCTCCTTTTTTTTGCTCTATAAAGCAGCTACTGAACTTCATCGCTAAGTTCGCTACCAGCTTTGAATTTAATAATTTTTTTCTTCTCAACTTCAATTTTAAGACCTGTGCGGGGATTACGTGCAAGGTGTGCCGGACGTTCGGTAACTGAAAAGGTACCGAAGCCAACAAGAGCAATTTTTTCGTCTTGTTTAAGTTGTTCACCTGTTGTTTTAATAAAAGCATCAATTGCTTTTCTGGCATCAACTTTTGTCAATCCAGATTCTAAAGCAACTGCATCAACTAACTGAGTTTTGTTCATAGTAAAAAGGTAAATTAAATAGTTAAATAAATTTTTAGATCTGCCGAAAGGTAAACATTTAGAGGCAATTAATCAAAAAATATTATGAATATTTTAAACAAAGCCATAAAACCAATGAAAACCGCGCTATATTTACCTAATCCACTATGATTGAAACTATTGTAAAGTTAAAAGAATAGAAATTTTCAATACGAATAATGCCTTGACATTTTATTTTAAAAGTTCTCAAAAAAAATCATAAATGTTATTGACAAATCAAAATAAAGTATACTTTTGCACACGCTTGGAGAGATGGCAGAGTGGTCGATTGCGGCGGTCTTGAAAACCGTTGTACCGAGAGGTACCGGGGGTTCGAATCCCTCTCTCTCCGCACTTACGGGTGTAGCTCAGTTGGTAGAGCACTGGTCTCCAAAACCAGGTGTCGGGCGTTCGAGTCGCTCCTCCCGTGCAAAAGCCTCAATATTCAAATATTGAGGCTTTTGTCATTTTAACAAGCAATCAATCGCGCAATTTTGTCTTATCTATAAAGATTTTGCGGTGAATTTCTGCCACTAAGTCAGTAAATGATTTGTGGCATAAGCTTTGACTTTAGGTTGAACAAATCAGAAAATTTAAATTTAAAATATACGGTATGAAAGGTAAAATTGGGGTTACAAGCGAGAACCTGTTTCCAATTATTAAGAAATTTCTCTATTCCGATCACGACATATTCCTTCGTGAGATCGTTTCAAACGCTGTTGATGCGACACAAAAACTCAAGACAGTTGCTAAAGCCGGGAAATATAAAGGAAATGTTGAAGATCTTAAGGTTCGCATCAGTGTAAATAAGGAAGCGAAAACAATCACCGTTTCCGACAACGGAATTGGAATGACCTCCGAAGAGATTGAGAAATTCATCAATCAAATTGCGTTTTCGGGAGCCAACGAATTCCTCGAAAAATATAAAAACGATGCCAACGCAATTATCGGTCATTTCGGCCTTGGATTCTACTCCTCGTTTATGGTTTCAGAGGAGGTTGAAATCATCACCCGTTCTTATAAAGAGAACTCAAAACCAGCACGTTGGATCTGC
>JANYLE010000028.1 GCA_025363795.1 Mariniphaga sp.
GAGGAAGCCGTATTACTAAATAATACAATGCTCGACCGTGCTTGTCATCCCGATGGTAAAAGCAATCCTAAAATGGTAAAACAACATTACAGGAAATTGAAAATTGATTTTGTAAAAGGAATTGATAAAGCTTACAGCAAATTGGAAGAACTGAGTAAAAAATAGTCAAACCCTCAAAGGGATTAACCACTAAGCCCTGGCAGTAATTAAAACTGTCAGGGCTTAGTATTTTAAACCATGTTGAATTTCCTAAGCAAGAAAACTAAATCCAAACTTATGGAATCTCATGCAACTGCGCAGCTGGTAAAGTCTTCGTTATACCAATAGCGTATGTTGCACCAAAATCTTCAGACCGATACCGATCAGGATAATTCCCCCCAGCAATTCGACTTTGGGGCCGAATGAGCAACCCACGTCCTTGCCGATCCTGATCCCCAACATGGCGAAGAAAAAGGTAACAGCCCCGATAATTACTGCCCCACCGAAGATATTCCTTGTCGAAGCCAATGCATACGAGAATCCAACAACCAAAGCATCGATACTTGTTGCGATTGAAAGGGTAATGATATGCCTCCACGAGTAGATGTCAGATATTTTTTCTTCATCGTGTTTAAAGCTTTCGATAATCATTTTCCCGCCCAGGAACAGCAAGAGGATAAAAGCGATCCAATGGTCGACCCCTTCGACATATCCTTTAATTTCTGTTCCCATGTACCACCCGGCAATTGGAAAGATCCCCTGAAAGAAGGCGAGGGAAAAAGAGATTTTGGCAGCATGCCGGAATGAAATCTTTTGCTCAGTCAGTCCGCAACCGATCGAAACGGCAAAGCTATCCATCGAAAGGCCAATGGCCAGAATAAGAACGGTAAGAATGTCCATGCTAAATTTTAAGGTGCAAAGATAGAACAGTTCGGGAAACGACTAAAAAAACCGACAGGAAATCCTGCCGGTTTTGTAGTTTCAACCAATTTGGTTGATATATATTGGGTTTGTGGATTACATCATTCCACCCATACCACCGCCCATTCCGCCTTGTGGCATCATGGCTGATTTTTCTTCTTTCTCGTCAACGATGACACACTCGGTTGTCAGGAACATACCTGCAATAGATGCAGCATTTTCCAAAGCAACACGGGTAACCTTTGCAGGATCAATTACACCTGATTCGAAAAGGTTCTGGTAAACATCAAGGCGTGCATTGTAACCGTAATCGGCCTTACCTTCTTTGATCTTCTGTACAATCACAGCACCTTCAAGTCCTGCATTGAATACAATCTGACGGGTAGGTTCTTCGATAGCACGTTTTACTATTTCGATACCAGTTGTTTCATCCTCGTTGTCGCCGAGCAAGCCTTCAAGAGTTGCTGTAGCGCGAAGATAAGCCACACCACCACCGGGAACAATACCTTCTTCGACAGCAGCGCGGGTTGCATGAAGTGCATCATCAACGCGAGCTTTTTTCTCTTTCATTTCAACTTCTGAAGAAGCGCCAACATAAAGTACAGCTACTCCACCTGAGAGTTTAGCCAACCGTTCCTGAAGTTTTTCGCGATCATAATCAGAAGTAGTAGTTTCGATCTGTTTTTTGATCTGAGATACACGTGATGCAATATTGGATGCGTCACCTGAACCATTTACGATGGTTGTAGTATCTTTATTTACAGTTACCTTTTCTGCACGACCCAACATTTCAAGCGTTGCATCTTCAAGCTTCATTCCTTTTTCTTCGGTAATTACGGTACCACCGGTAAGGATTGCCAAATCTTCGAGCATTTCTTTACGACGATCGCCAAATCCGGGAGCTTTAACTGCACAAACCTTCAAGCCTGCACGAAGACGGTTTACAACCAATGTTGCAAGAGCTTCGCCTTCGATATCTTCTGAGATAATCATCAAGGCATGACCTGACTGGTGAGTCAATTCAAGAATAGGAACCAATTCTTTCATTGATCCGATTTTCTTATCGTGAATCAGGATGAAAGGATTCTCCATTTCAGTAGCCATCTTTTCGGTATCGGTTACGAAATAAGGAGAGATATAACCACGGTCAAACTGCATACCTTCAACAAGATCAACATATGTTTCGGTACCCTTAGCTTCTTCGACAGTGATAACACCTTCTTTGTGAACTTTTTCCATCGCTTCAGCGATCAACTTGCCGATTTCAGCATCATTGTTGGCAGCAATACGTGCAACCTGTTCAATTTTGTTGTAATCGTCACCAACAGTTATTGCCTGAGCTTTAATGCTTTCAACAACTTTAAGAACTGCTTTGTCAATACCACGTTTCAAATCCATTGGATTTGCACCGGCAGTAACGTTTTTCAAACCAACATTGATGATAGACTGTGCAAGAACAGTAGCTGTAGTAGTACCATCGCCAGCATCATCACCTGTTTTTGAAGCAACTTCTTTAACCAGGTGAGCACCCATATTTTCGAATGCATCAGCCAGTTCAATCTCTTTTGCAACTGTTACACCATCTTTGGTAACCAAAGGGGCACCAAATTTCTTTTCGATAATTACATTACGACCTTTAGGCCCGAGTGTTACCTTAACAGCGTTAGCTAATTTGTCCACTCCTTTTTTCAGCCTTTCGCGGGCGTCGATATTAAATTGAATCTCTTTTGCCATTGTTTGATGTTTTTAAATAATAATCAATAAATTAGTCAATTAAGCGATGAAAAGAACATCGGACTGCGAAATCAAAAGATAGTCGTTGCCATCAATTGTAAGTTCAGTTCCGGAATACTTTCCGTAGAATACTGTATCGCCGGCTTTAACTTCCATTGCTTCATCTTTTTTAGCGATACCTACAAGTACCACTTTACCTGCAAGAGGTTTTTCTTTCGCTGAGTCAGGGATAATGATACCACCTGCCGTTTTTGTAACTGCTTGCTGCGGCTCTACCAATACTTTGCCGGCAAGGATTTTTCCTTTAAGTTCTGCCATTTTTAATTTTATTTATAAATTAGACAATAGTTTATCGCTTTATATCATAGTTATCAGAAAATATGCCAAAGCCGGTAAAAACCTGTTTTGTCCTTACAACACGACATTTTTGCAACAATTATTTACAGGCGAAATCCAATAACACGCTAATACATTAGATTACAGGCATCTTCAACAATCATACGACTGACACTGCTTTCTGCCAACATGACATTAACTGGAACCAGTGTCAGCAATATGCAAAAGCCCAGTCCGTCAGTTGACAGATTGGGCTTTTGTTTGTTTTAATCTTGATTTTAATTCAGCAGATCAGGAGAACAGATTAAGATCCATACCCAATTGCCGATTAAAAACCAACAATCTATTTCGTTGAATCACGAACGGCTTGCGGAAAATTTGGAACCTGGCTAGGATCCTGCACTTGCTGAATCTGCTGTTCGATAGCAGATTTTTTCTGCTCTGCCTGACGAGGAAGAAAAGCGGTAGCGCTAATAGAAAGAACAACCAGCGCGATTGCCAGAATCCAGGTAGCTTTTTCCAAGAAATCTGTTGTCCGACGGACACCCATCACCTGGTTTGAGCTAGAGAAGGATGATGTCAGACCACCACCTTTTGAGTTCTGAACCAATACCAATAAAATCAGTAAGGCACAAACAATAAAAATTATAACAATAATAAAACTGTACATTGGATTATTTATTAAGCAGATTTGTAACTTCTTCAATTTGCCGCGCAAAATAAACATTTTTTTCGGGATATTTCAAACTTAATCTTTCAAAAGCTTTGATTGCTTTTTGATAAAGCCCCTGTTTCACATAAATTCGCGCTAATGTCTCGGTGATAAAATCTTCACCTTCACTCTCTTTATCTAGCTGTTTATTAATTCTTTCGATGACTCCTGAACTTTCAGGAGGCTTCGCATTAAATGCCGGGTTGTCCTTGATAAAACGATCAATCAAATCACTGTTTTGTTCCGGTTCTACACCCTTTTCCTTTTTGGCGGCCACATGACTGATCTCCTTAACCAGTTCAGAAAGTGGTCTTTCTGTATCATTTTCGAGCCCTTCAAGTATATAAGGGGTCTCAGTATGCTCAAAATTAAGCAAATCGAAATGTCTTCTTTCAGCCTGATTGACAACTGCCAGAAAAGATTCTTCAGGAGCATCACTTATTTCAGGTTCTTCATCTGACAATTCAAGGGTCGGTAGGTTCTCGGGGTTCACAACGACTTTTATTTCAACCGGAACGTCACTGATATGTTTTTCCAATCCGGGATTTAAAAGATGATAAAGAACCGTGCGATCAGTTGCATATGCGGCACATGTTTTTAGCTGACCTGAAAAACGAAAATTGTTTTCATTCTGCAAATTACGCACATAAAGGAGATGAGCACTCTGAAAGTAGGGATACTCATCCAATATTTCTTTGAGTTCGCCCAGCGTCCGCTCATTGAGCGCTGACGGATCATCAAAATATCGCAACATTTGATCTCGACTCATCGACATACTACATCATCTTTTAATTGATTTACCAATTCGCAACCGATTTACTAAAGATATCATCCGTCAGCTGTATAACAATCGCATCAACAGCATCGTTTTCGACCTCATTCAGCGAGCGGGTACTCTCCCAGTCATAATAGGCAGAGAATGAAGTGTTAAAATCCTGTTCGTGATCCTTATTGTTTACGAAAATTACCTTTACTGTAACTGTCAATCGGTTCATCGATGCAAAATCTTTCCCCTGATCGCTTTGCTGAATCGACAAAGGCCTGACTTCGTAACCTGTGATCTGACCAGAGAATTCAAGATCGCCCTGTTCTCGCTCCATGGATAGCCCGGTTTCGTTAACGAACTTATCCTTCATTTTTTCGGTAAAAGTCTGGCTCAATGTCGGATTAACCACCCTTGCCCTATTCGTAAAATAATCGATAAAGACTGTTTTAACCTCAGGTGAAATTGATGCACCGGTGAATGAATAGCCAATTTTACAGGCGTTTACAATTACCACCAATGCCAGAATACCAGCAAATACCAAACTTAATCTAATGGTTTGCTTTATCATTTATTATCCGATTTTATATTCTTTAATTTTCCGGTAAAGCGTTCTTTCCGAAATTCCCAACTCACGCGCAGCCAATTTGCGTTTACCATTGTGTTTGTCGAGTGATTTCCGAATCATCTCAATCTCTTTATCTTCAAGCGAGAGAGACTCTTCAACAAACTCCTCGGTATCCTGAATATTATCATGCCCTGAACTCTTAAGCACAACAGGCGCAGAATAGGGCGGTGATGGCTGATAATCCTCCTCCGATTCGCGGTATAATTTTCTGAAAGTTTGAGCTTTATCATCATGAACATTCGAAGCAGGACTGTCATCCATGTACTCATGAACCAGCTTCTTCAAATCATTCATGTCCTTTTTCATATCGAACAGGATTTTATAAAGAATCTCGCGTTCACTGCTGAACGTTTTCTCATCCAATCCCCTGTTGTACAAGGCAGGAAGAATCTCTATATTCTCCGAAGGGAGGTAATGGATCAGACAAGCTGCCGTAATCTCCCGCTCAGTCTCGATGATTGATATTTGTTCGGTTATATTCTTCAGTTGCCTGACATTCCCGGGCCACCGATAATTAAGCATCACTTTTTGAGCATCTTCGGTGAGCCTGATTGAAGGCATCTTATACTTTTCGGCAAAATCGGAAGCAAATTTTCTAAACAACAACAAGACATCGCCACCGCGTTCACGCAGTGGAGCTACCTTAATGGGAACTGTATTTAAACGATAGTACAAATCTTCGCGAAACTCGCTCTCCCTGATAGCTTTTGTGAGATCGACATTCGTTGCAGCGATCACCCTGACATTGGTTTTCTGCACCTGAGATGAACCAACCCGGATGAATTCACCCGACTCTAAAACCCTCAATAAGCGAACCTGGGTGGAGAGCGGAAGTTCCCCTATTTCATCGAGAAAAAGCGTACCTCCATCGGTCACTTCGAAATACCCTTTCCGATCATTCAAGGCTCCGGTAAAAGAACCTTTTTCGTGTCCAAACAACTCAGAATCAATAGTACCTTCAGGGATTGCGCCACAATTTACGGCAATATATTTTCCATGTTTCCGGTGGGAAAAGTTATGAATAATTTGCGGAAATGATTCCTTACCTACACCGCTTTCACCACTGATTAAAACCGATAAATCGGTTGGAGCTACCTGAATAGCAACCTCAATGGCGCGGGTTAATTCGGAAGAATTTCCTATGATGCCAAACCGTTGTTTTATCTCCTGAATATCCATGTTTCCCGATACAAAATTTTGGATTACAAATTTATAATTAATCCGGGAATAATCTTAACTTATCTTTTCG
>JANYLE010000039.1 GCA_025363795.1 Mariniphaga sp.
TCGCCTACAGTCTCGATTTCGAGATAAACAATGTCGCCCAATTCGCCCTGGGCAAAATCGGTAATACCGATAAAAGCATAAGCACCTTCAACACGAATCCACTCATGGTCTTTCGTGTATTTCAAATTTGATGGAATATTCATTGATAAAGCATTTAAAGTGTCTGATTTTATGCTCCAAAAATACGATAAATATTTGTGGCTTAAACCTGATTTTTGGCACTATCGTTATCAAATTATAATTCAGAACATTGAGAATAATCGGAAAAATTCGGTGATCACTTTTATTAAAGCCGTATTTTCGCTAAACTTGTATGAAAAACATCAATTAAAATGTTCAGAGCAGAGATAAAATCGCTTTCCGACATCAATCATATTGCAGCAAGGTTTATCCAGGCGCATCCGGCAGACCGGATTTTTGCCTTTTATGGCTCAATGGGCGCCGGTAAAACCACTTTTATTAAGGCACTTTGTGAAGAGATGCAGGTGTTGGACTACGTCACATCACCAACATTTGCCCTTATCAATGAGTATAAAACGGAGAAAGACAACACAATTTTTCATTTTGATTTTTATCGGATCAAAAGCATAGATGAGGCTTACGATTTAGGATACGAAGATTACTTTTATAGTGGCGAGTATTGTTTTATCGAATGGCCTGAATTAATTGAACCACTTTTACCTGCTATTGCTGTGAAAGTGTATATTAGTGAGATTGAAAATGGGAAAAGGATCATTGAATCAAAATGAAGCAGATCTAAAATAATCAGATAATGAATCAAAGGAGAGGTAGCAAATTATCATCACTGGCCAATGACCAACTTCTTCCCCGTGAAGAACTCTATAAGAGATGCCCAAGAAATATTAAACTCAATATCGGCATACCCGACAATTCTTCATCGATAGAGTACAGCGTACCATTGACACCTCAATCGGTTGAATTATTGGTCAATAACGGGCATGACGTGTTTGTTGAAGCAGGAGCAGGCAAGGAGGCCAACTATTCGGACGTCGCTTATTCCGACGCGGGAGCGGTGATTTGTAAATCGGCGGCCGAGATTTTCCAATGTGATATTATCTTGAAAATGGCACCTTTCACACAGGAGGAAAGTGAGTTGATGAAAGGAAATCAACTGCTGCTTTCACCGCTCTATCTCACCTCCCAAACCCAGGAATCGTTGCGACGGCTGATGCGTAAAAAAGTGACCGCCGTAGGATTTGAGTACATGAAAGATGAAAACGGTATTTACCCGGTCGAGCGGATTTTCAGTGAAATAATGGGAAATTGTGCGATGATGGTTGCCAGTGAATACCTGAGTACGGCCCGAAACGGTAAGGGGGTTATTCTTGGTTCGGTAACCGGTATTTCACCTACAGAAGTGGTCATCCTTGGTTCAGGTACTGCCGCAGAATATGCTGCCCGAACTGCTTTGGCGCTTGGTGCAATTGTTAAAGTTTTCGATGATTCCATTTCGAAATTGATGGATTTCCAATCCCGGTTGGGTCAGCGTGTGTTTACATCAGTATTTCATCCCAAAGCGCTGCGGAAAGCAATGCGGACTGCGGAAGTTGTAATTGGAGCCTTATCGATGAATGAAGTGCCCAAAATGATGGTTCCTGAAGAGATGGTCGAAGGTATGAAAGAGAATTCATTGATTATCGACCTCAACATTATCCAGGGTGGTTGCATCGAGACCTCAAGAATTACCAACCATAAAAAACCAACCTACGTCGAGCATGGCGTAATTCATTATTGCGTACCCAATATCACCTCTCTTGTGGCACGTACGACTTCTATTGCAGTTAGTAACATCCTTACCCCAATGCTGCTCGAAATCGGGCAGTCGGGCGGAATTAACCAATATGTCAAAACCAACCGCGGGTTTTGTGAAGGAATCTACGTTTTCAATGGCGTTTTAACGAACCAGGATATCGGCGAAGTGCTTAATATTCCGGTGACGGATATTAACCTGCTCATGGCTGCGTTTTAAAATTCAGATCAGCTTATTATATACTTCATATTTTGAAGATCTTTATTTTTCGACGATAACTGTTCACACCACGTGAACTTTTTGCCGTTTATAATGTATATTTGTATGAAAGTTCATCTGATAAAGAAACAGACGATCGAGAAATTTGTCGCTAACAATGCGAGGAGTAGAAGTTCCTTTAATCTTTGGTTAGCCACCTTAAAATTTTGTGATTGGTTTCAGCCGACAGATATACAAAAAACTTTCGGATCAGCAGATTTATTGGGAAACAACTCAAAAAGAGTTGTGCTCGATATCGCAGGGAATAACTACAGAATGATCTGTAAATATTCGTTTGGTAGCAAAAAAGTCCATTTATTCATTTGCTGGATTGGCACTCATGCAGAATATGATGAACTATGCAGTAAAAATCAACAATATACGGCGAACAATTATTAATCAAGAATTATGGAGACGCTTAAATATAAGGTCATTAAGACAGATCATCAATATCAGGAATATTGTGCAACGCTTGAAGAATTGCTAAATACGGAGACAAGCAATTCCAATCAGGATGAAGTTGAGTTACTAACCCTTTTAATTGAAAAGTGGGATTCCGAGCATAATTCGTTTGAAGATGTAAATCCGATTGAATTGCTTAAGTCTTTAATGAGTGATCATAAATTGAAATCAAAAGATCTGGTTGAAATTTTAGGTGTTAGTAAAGGATTGGTTTCGGATATACTGAATTACAAAAAAGGCTTGTCAAAAGAAATAATCAGGACACTTGCATCTTATTTTAGTGTCTCTCAGGAAGCTTTCAACAGATCTTATAAACTTATATCTCCGATTAATGCACACTTGCGAAACGCCAGCGTAATGAATACCACCAAATTGCTCGAATCTGCTCAATAATGCTTCCATTATCTTTGCCAAATAACTTTTCTAACTGTTCCTTTTGATTTTTTGATTACAGGATAATTCAGATCCACCAGCTATCGCAATAAAACGAATAGCTCCCAAGAACAATGATTCCTTCTATCCTATTTCATATTTATCCCGATTATTGGTTTTCTTCAATTTTATTAATCCGTTCCAGGGTGCCAGAAATTATTTTAATCCATTCCTCCTTAAAATTCATATATTCAGCAATATTGACATACTTGCCATGCCTTTTCACACACCAACCCCATTCTGAGTAGTTATCATCAAATGTAGCTTTAATTGTAGTAGCAAGATTTTTCAGGTAATCTATCCCTATTTGTTTTTCACCAATCTCGTTAGTTTTGTATACAATTCCATAAAACCATACTTCACCATTTTCTTGAATTGATGCAAAATTATATGTGTCATTTGGTGATTTCAAATTTAACGACAACCTTTTACCCCGGCCAAGCTTCGTAATGATATTTAGTTCGGCAGATAATTTATTAATAAATTCTTGAAGTTGATTTGTTTTCTCTTTTCCAATTGTCGCCTCAAGCCTTTCATAAAATACTTTTTCCGAAATACTCTTGCCTTCAGTTGGTTTTAACGTATCAGTCAAACCGTTTTCCATCTCATTCTCAGAAATTCGGTAAATTATACGTTCAATTTCTTTTGTCTTGGCAAGGATTCTAGGTGTTACTATTATCTCATCTCCATTCGGATTTTTGTATATTGGTATTTCAATCAGACTGAGTGTAAAATTAAGATTGCCATTTCTATGAATATAAGTAGCCAACTCCTCCATATTTTCCCTAATCCCATCACCGATAATTACCAGAAGAAAACGTCCTTTTTTTAAATTATTCTGAACATTGTCTATAAATGTAGCTTCATCAATTTCAGGATAAAACTCAAGTAGTATTTTGAATAGACTGGTTTTGTTTCCTTTTCGTGATTTAATGCATTCAGTTTCAAATTTAGTAAAATCCCATTTAGATAAATCCTTAGCGTAGTCAAGTACTTGTCCTACTACTTTTCGTCTCGCCTCGGGATTTCTCCATAGTTTACACTCTCCAATGGTAATGAATCCAGATTCATTCAAATAAATTAAATCAATATAGCCCGATTCTGTGCTAAGTTCCCGACATATTGGAATCATGCCACCAAATGTGGGTTCAATCTCATCTATTGGTAAAAGAGCAGAATTCTTAAAGCAAAGATTCTGAATCCAATTTTCATCATACAAACTGGAATTAAGCGCAACCTTTTCAAACGATTGAACTTGATTGTCTTTGATTATTATCGGGGTACTGTGTTGCTTCATCGGTCTTTGGATTGTTAGTTCAATGTCACAATTAATCATCTCATGAAGCCCATCCAATTGCGCTTATTTCCACCCTTAATAAAATTGCATGTGATAAAAAAATCCCAAATATAGATGAGTAGCCTGTTTTATTGAATGCTTATCTTCTGTTATTTTCAGATAAAAAAACGTATTTGATCAAATGGGAGATCCGTCTATCGGGTCCTCCTTACTTACATCTTTTCCTTCACTGCGACGCGTGGCGCGGGCTTTAAGCTGTGTTTTGTAATACGCAATCATGTTGTTCATTTCGAGCGCCGGCGTCTGATAGTCAAGCTCGTCGTATTCGTCGCTGCAAAATTCAAACCCATTGAAAAAGGAGTTCAGCGCTTTATCGGTTTTGGTACGAATGGCACGTGCATCGACTTTTTCTGTCGCCACGTCATCATGACTCCGTTGTAAAAACAGGTTATCAAACTGCGTATTTACTATACTCAGCTGGTCAAACAATATTGCCAGGTTTAGTGCTGCAACAGCATTTCTCACGTCGGCTTTGGCATCATAATCAGCGAGCATTTTGGTTGTCCGATCGGTCGCAGAATTATAATTGGCTTTGGCAATGTCGCGCCCGTGAATATCCAGAAAACGTTTCACAACGATAACATGCGGAGCTATCGAAGGCATGGTCAGTTTTCCCATCGCTTTTACCTGCGCCACAATGGCATTGAGCAGCGTGTCGCGTTCGTTATCGAGCTCTTGCAATGGTTTGCTTAACGCATTACCAGCCTCCTGCGCCTTTACTTTTTCCAGGTCCGGCAACATATTCAGAAGTTTTCCGAAGGCTTTTTTCAGATGCAACGCTTCAGGATCATAAATTGCAAATATTGCCACAATCTGATTTACAAATTTTGAATATTCGCTGTTCCAAAGATGAGAAAATCGCAAACGATCAATTGTTGTTTCCATAGGAATAAAGGTATAAATTATTGGATTTTTTTTATCATTACGACGCTGATTTATATATGTTTCAAAATATATAAAATTTATTTTTCCGTCGATTAATTCATGATCTGGAGCGTGGTAATTACCGGCAGAAACGACCGTTCATCAAAGTTGAATTGCGACACGGGCGATGGATTGATGCGGTTTTCAGGCAACCAGACGACAATGGCAAAGGGGTGTTTTAGCTATCAGGCATCATTGCGAAAAGGGCGATGAGGTGTTTCAGTTTTCAGGCAAGCTGGCGACGCGGGCGATGGGGTGTTCCGGTTTTCAGGCATGCTCGCGACACGGGCGATCGCGTGTTTCACTTTTCAAACATGCTTGCGACAGTAATGCAAAGCCGAAAACTTACGGCAAAGAGATATCAAATAGTTGTTATCTTTTGTTTTCTAATTCTATTTTCTCAATGTCTTTGACAGCAATATTTTCGTTATCTTCTAACATCAATAATTCTGAATTGAGTACTTTGTGCTGGCCCAATACTTTACCGCTTTTCAAAATTACTTTTACCATTTGATAACCCATCCCATTTTCGGGAAGGTTGACCAGGATATTTATAAGACTATCAGACAATTTTAATGTTCGTGTTTGCATGACAGAAATTTTAAAAATGATTTATTTTCCCTTTAAAACTACTGGAAATCTCCTCCACCGTTTCTGCTATTAACTGCTAATGGTGGCGTTTTAATCTTCTGCAGCAAGGATCATCATCGAAGTCGGGTGAAGTCGCACCAAACCTGTTTTTGTATATCCGGCACCATTGAGCATGAGTTCGCCGTTTTGCGCAACAATTAGCCAGTTTTCAATCGGGATTTCAGTTTCAACCGAATAGTTGTTCCCATTTAAAAGGACCAAAATCCGGCGCCAGCGATCGCCATTGGCATGGTCACAAAGTTCATATGTTATAACTCCCGGGATATATTTCCCAAAAAATCTCAGCTTCGTGCGTACAGTATCACCATCAGACATTCGGAAAGCAGGGTGCTGATGCCTCAACTCAATGCAGTTTTTAACAAATTTCACTAATCCTGCATACTTAGTTTTCCTCACCCAGTCGATTTGATTAATATAGTCGGGCGATCTGTACGAATCGGAATGTCCGCCTTTCGATCTAAGCATTTCATCACCGGCCAGTAAGAACGGGATGCCCTGGGAAGTGAAAATCACCCCGAATGCAAGCCGGGCCATCCGTTCGACAGTTTCGGGAGAGGCTTCGGGGGAAGAGTATTGAAGTTTATCGAAGAGCGTATAATTATCGTGGCAGGAGACGTAATTCACGCATTGAGCCGGACTATTCGCCCATGATTTTTTCGACGTGCTCACGTAATCATAAATAAGCTGATCGTGTTGGATTGCCCCGATGATACCAAATTTTAATTGCTCTTCGCGTAATGTTACACCACTGATGAATCCGGCACTGTTTTTTTCAAATGGAGATCCTTTTAGCCCATTTCTCATGTCATCGCAAAATGAGGCAATACGATCAAGTTGGTTCGTATTCGCTTTAACTGCACGAAGTTTTTCAGGAAACGGACTTTCGGCAGCACCCCATCCTTCACCATACATGACGATATGTGGATCAATTGAATCGAGCCTTTTTCTGATCAGGTTCATTGTTTCAATATCGATCAACCCCATCAAATCGAAACGAAAACCATCAATATGGTATTCCTCAGCCCAATAGGCAACCGATTCGATGATGAACCTCCTTACCATCTCACGTTCGGTGGCCAATTCGGTTCCACATCCGCTTGCATCCGAAAATGTACCATCCTGATTAAACCGGTAAAAATATCCGGGAACAGTTTGATTAAAATAGGATTCAAAAATCAGACCGGTATGGTTGTAAACGACATCCACAATTACACCCATGCCGATGTTATGGAGCGACATAACCAGCTGTTTAAATTCCCTGATCCGCACTTTGCCATCAATCGGATCGGTTGAGTACCAACCTTCAGGCGTATTGTAATTTAGCGGATCGTATCCCCAATTGTATTGAGCGGATGTATTTAACTCATCAACGGTATAAAAATCAGCAATCGGAAGCAGGTGAACATGGGTTATCCCGAGTTCTTTTAAATGATCGATGCCCGTCGATTCCCCGGTAGGAAGTTTTGTCCCCTTTTCGGTGAAGCCAAGGTATTTTCCTTTATTTTTAATTCCGGAAGAAGGTGCCATTGAAAAGTCGCGGACATGAATTTCATAGATCACCATATCCGTTGGATTGGTCGTGGTATGGTGAACGTCTGCAGCCCATTTGGGAGGATTGCACTTTAACGGATCGATGATCATCCCGCGATGACCGTTTACCCCGGTAGCTTTGGCATAGATGTCAGGTCCCTCTTTCAGCCATCCCTGACCATCGTGAACCTGGATTGTATAAAATAGTCCTTCGATATTTTCCCTGATCTCGTAAATCCAGGTACCCTGATCATCGGGTAACATCTGGTACTCTTTGATTGCTTCACCGCCTTGGCCGGCCTCATACAAACGGAAAAAAATACGCTGGGCAGTAGGCGCCCATATTTTTATAAATGTCTTCTCGGGAGTCCACGTTATTCCCAAATCATGCCCCTCATATACAGGGAAGCCGACAAAGTCGCTATCCTTAAATTTCCAGTCTCTCATTTAAATTAAAACCATTTTAGCCTGATTGTCTGACTACTGTAGCTCTTGCCTTTATGATCGATCATTTCGATACGCATCCGACAGGCCAATTGCAATTCAGGGACTGCTTCATAAAACTGATCCAATGAAATATCCAATACGGATGATCTGCCAGGCTCTAAATAAATCGGGTAGATCTCCGAGTGTTCGACCTTGAGTACCCGAAACCTTCGTTTGGTAAACCAACGTTTAAAAATTATTACAGGAGCATTCAGATCAATGTCTTTTTTACCGGTATTGGTAACGGTCATTTCGATATTTGAGGGATTAAACCTTCGGCTTTTAACGAGACGGATCTCGGCAAAGTAAAGTTTTGACCTGTTTCTGAACGACATCTTCTTACCCGATGAGCCCTTTTTAAAAGTCCGGGTGCTGCCATAGAGAAAAAATACAATCACCAAAACAGTGATTATCAAACTCCATTTTAATAACGTATCAAAAAAAGGTGGTAGTCCTAGCATTGTTAAGATTGAAATTTCCATTACGTCCGACCTATCGAGGCCTTCGATAAATTTTTTGGTAAGTTACCGCAAAAGAATAGAAATTTACAGAGACAAACAAACTTTAAATTTTCAACTTCTCCCTTAAATTTGAGTAACCGGCTTTGCTCACTTTAAGTTTTGCCCCCTGCTTGGTGAGAACTATCCACGACTCCTTCTCATATTGCTGAATTTCAGAAATATTCGACATATTTAATAAGTAGGATCGGTGAATCCGGACGAATTGGTTCGCGTCGAGATGCTGCTCAAAGAATTTCATCGTTTTCTGTTTCATGAAATGACCGTCGCCGCAATAAATCATCACAAAATCGTCCTGCGATTCAATGTAATGGATCGATTCAACAGGTATAACCTGTATTTTCCGACCCGACTTCACAACGACCCGGTTCAGTATTCCCGATTCTTCGTCGTGCGTTTCGATCAATTGATTGATTTCGTTGGGAGTCGTCTTAATTTTGAGTTTTTCAACCGCTTTATTCAGGGCAGCTACCACCCTTTCAAAAGGATAGGGTTTGAGCAGGTAATCGACAGCATTGGCTTCAAAGGCACGGATTGCATATTGATCGTAGGCAGTAGAAAATATAATTACCGGTGGGTTCTGCACCAGTTCGAGCATCTCAAAACCTGTGATTTTGGGCATCTGAATATCGAGAAAAACCAGATCTGGCTTGAGTTCCTGGATGGCCAGAACTCCTTCGAATCCATTTGAACATTCGCCAACCAGCTCAACCCTTTCGTCCTTCAACAGGTAATGACGGAGC